>JAZUAY010000045.1:0-9458 GCA_045638205.1 Bacilli bacterium | reverse complement strand
TATTTTCAAAGTAACAGATATTAAAGAAGTAAATAAAGAGAAAACAATTAATATAAAACTATACAACATAGAAAAAACTTTAATACTAACAACATGTAGTGAAAATAAAAATAAACAATTAATTATTGAAAGCAAACTAATTAAAAAAAATGATACCTAAAAAGTATCATTTTTTATCAGTTTTCTTTTCCTCTTTTTTATCTTCCTTTTTATCCTCTTTCTTAGTTTCTTTTTTATCTTTAGCAACTATTTCAATTGCTGTTTGTAATTGATTATCATTTTCTACAGTAGGATTTTCTGCATATTTTTTAATATCTAATTCAACAACATCAGTAGGTTCAATACCTTTTTTATTAATACTATTTCCATTAGGAGTCAACCATTGTTCAATAGTATATTTAACAGAAGAACCATTACTTAAAGAATATTCTTTTTGTACAGTTCCTTTTCCATAAGATTTAACACCCACAACTTTTGCTCCATATGATTCTTTTAATGCTGCTGATAAAACTTCAGATGCACTAGCACTATTTTTATTAATAATTACTGCAATATTATAATTACGTTTTTCATTAGTTTTAGAATAAACTTTAGTTGTTTTTTTACTAGATTTAATTTGATAAATAACCTTCTTCTTATCCATAAAAAGCGATAATACATCAGTAACTTGATCTAAATGACCTCCAGGATTGTCTCTAACATCAATAACAAGACCTTCAATTTTTTTCTTCTCAAGTTTTTTTAATTGTTTATTAAATTCCTTATAAGTATTTGCAGAGAACACACTAATACTTATAACACCTATTTTTTTATCATTTTTTTCAAAAACTTTACTAGCTACAGATGGAATATCTACATTACCAAGCTGAAGTTTAAAAGTTTTTTCTTTACCTTTTCTATCCATTACTATTTTAACATCTTTTTTAGCTTTAACCATTTTAACAATATCATTTAAAGATCTACCTTCACATGATTGATCATTAACTTTAACAATAATATCACCATCTTTGATACCAACTTTTTTAGCAGGTGAATTATCAAATACAGACACAACAGTAGGTTTTTCTTCTATCATACTAATAGAAACGCCAATACCTTTATAATTACCATTTATAGTAGTATCAAAATCAGTAGTTTCATCTTTATTCATATAAGTTGAATATGGATCTCCTAAATACTTAAGCATACCCTCTATTCCAGCACCAATAAGCTTATCTTTATTTACTTTTTTATAATAATTTTTAGTAACATCTTCATAAAAAGTATAAAAATCTGCTAGTTCCTTTTCATGCATATCAGTTCTAGACATAACTGCTAAAGCCCCTATTACACCACCCAAAATAATAGCAATAAGAAAAATTATAACAACTTCTACAATCGTAAAAGTTAATCTTTCTTCTATAATTTCTTCTTTTTCCAAATCTTCTTTTTTAACCTTAACTTTTTTTATTTTTTTCTTATCTAATTTTTCTTCTTTAACTTTCTCATTTTTTACTTTATTCTTAGCTTTTTTTATTTTTTTATCATCTTTTTCTTCTTTTTTCATAAGCATCCTCCAATCATACGCAAAAAGTAGAGATTTACTCTACTGTACTATCTAAATAATTACTAAAGTCAGTATTAATATAATCAGTTATCTCATGATTTTTAATACGAATCATAGTAGCATCTTTAACTTTTAAAGAAAGAGCATCTTTAGCATCAGGTGTTATTTCATCACTAACATAACTTTTATTAAGTCCCTCATTTAAATCAACAGTATAAATAGTTACATGATTTTTCTTATCCTTATACTTACTAACCATTTCAGCATAATCAGCAGAACTAGCTCCATTAATATCATAGAAGAACACAATATAATCATCTTCATTCATATCAAAAGTTTCCCCTGCAAGTATTTTACTATATTGAATTGAACTATTACTATCAATTTTATTTGTCTTTTTATTTAATACCATAATAGTAAAACCATAAAACATACCAAGTATTAATAAGATTACTACAATAAGTTTAATAGTACTTCCTAAACTATGACTTTCATTTATTTCCTTTTCTATTCTTTTTCTTTCTTGTTTAATTTTCTTATTTTGCTTTTCCTTTGCCATAATTACCTCACCGAATAAATTATATCATAAATTACTTTTCATTGTAAAGTATTACTTCATAGTAGGAATAACATTTATAGATTCAGCAATAGTTACAAGCTCTTCACTATTAAGAACATCACTAACTAAATAATAATCAACTCCCCCACTACTAAAGTTAAGAGAATTAGCACCCAATATTCCATAATTATCTTGTAACATATAAGGCTCACCACTAGTAGGAATAACAGTCATCTCATCATTTTTAATAGCACTTTCTTCAACTAATAAGAAAGGTTTTTCACCATCAAAAGTCATAATAACACGTTTACCATCACTAGTTTCTACTTTTTCTTCACTTACAAGTTTAGTACCATCAGGAAGATTTAATGGATAAATACTATCTTCAAAAGAAGAAACAGCACTAGATTTTTCAGATGTTTTACTACTTTTAATAACACTATCTAATTTAAAATATTTTTTTGATAAAGTTGGATGCATATCTATTTTTTTAAACTTCATAGTCATAATAGCAACATTTTGATCATTATAAACTATAACTTTTTTAAGATTCATCTTTTTATCAAAAATAATTTCTTGTCTTACAAGCTTTCTATTATTAGGATAATTAACCTCTGTTTCAAATATAAATTTATCTTTATCTATTTTAAAAGTCTTCTTATCATCATTTTTAATATCATTAAGAATTGAATTTAACAAATATATTTGAGAATTACTATAAGGCCAATCACTTTGAAATCTAAATGATTTATTAAGTGATGGCGTAACAATATAAACACCTCTTGTATTTTTAAGTATAATTTGTTCATGATTATTATTAGTATTAATTAAACTTACTTTATAAAAATCACTTTTCTTATAACTAGCTTTAACATCATAGTTATAAATATTTTCATCATTAACAATCTCAAGAGTTCCTTCTAAATAATAATTTTTATTATCAATTTTTTTCTCTAAATCTTTTAAAGCATCTTCTTCATTATATTTACCACAACCTGTTACAACTAACAAAAATAAAATTATAAATATAAATATTTTTTTCACCAAATCACCTCATATCTATTAAAACATATGAGAAAATTATTTTTTTATTACGTATAATGTTTAATTTTTTGAAAATAATAATATTAAGGAAAGGAAGGTAATATGGAAATATTAAAGAAAATTGCTTTAGCACTAGTAATAGTAGGAGCTTTAAACTGGTTATTAGTAGGTTTATTTGAACTAGATTTGGTTGCCTTTATTTTTGGAGCATCTACTAATATGATTGCAAAGCTAGTATATATAATAATAGGAATTTGTGGACTTATATCAGTTACATATTTCTTTGATAGAGATTAACAAGCTATAATTGCTTGTTTTTTTAAGAAAAAAATAGAGGTTACCCTCTAACTTTTTTTATTATTAGTATTTTTTACATCTTCCATATTATCTAAAGCATATTCACAAGCTTGTATAACAAATCTTGAAAATGTAACATTTTTACCCTCAATACTTTTTTCAATTCTTTCAATTAATGGCAATGGAAATCTAATTGTTTTATTTTCTGATTCTTTCTTATTTTCTTTAATTTTAAACATAATTTTCCTCCAAAAATATCGTATCATGTTTTGCACTTGAAATATGCATTGCGTTTTGCATTGCAAAAAAAGAATAAATATGATATGATATAGAAAAATAGAAATTAAGGAAGGATAAATTATGATTAAAAATAAGAAAGAAACCCTAATATCAATATTTTTATTACTATTCATAGTAATAGTAGTTATAGGAATAACATATGCTGCATTTACTTATACTGGATTAGGTACAAAAAGTAATAAGGTTACAACCAGCACTATAACAATGAATTATAATGAAGCGACTAATGGAATAACATTAACAGATGCCTTTCCAATTTCAGATAATGATGGAAAACAATTAACAGGAGAAGGAAGAACATTTACTTTTACTGTGACAATAACAACAGGAAATTATACAGCAGTAGGTTATGAAGTAAGTGCAGTGAAAGATCCTACATCTACTTTAGGAAATAATGATGTAAGAATATATTTAGAAAAAAGTACATCAGGAGCAGAAGGAACATATAATGAAGTACTAGCACCAACAGGATTTAGTCCTATTAATGCTACAACAGAAATAGGAACACCAGCAGGAGAGATGTTACTTCATAGTGATAGTACAACAAATACTAGAACAGATTATTATATACTTCGTATGTGGGTAGCAGAAAACTACCAAATAACAGGAGAGAGTAAGTTCTTTACAATAAAAGTAAATGTATATGGAACAGATTCACATATAAATACAAGTGGAATAAGTTTAAATAAAAATAGTATGGAGCTAGATGAAGGAGAAAGCGAACAGCTAAGTGCAACAGTCCTACCAGATTATACAACAAATAAAAGTGTGACATGGGTTTCATCTAACACAAATGTAGCAGTAGTAGATAGTGAAGGAAATGTCACAGCCCAATCTATTCCAGGAACCACAGCAAGTGCGACTATAACAGTAACTGATGCAAATGGGCATAGTGCTAGTTGTGTTGTCACAGTAAATAAACCAGAACCAACAGGAGTAGAAGTAGTAGGTGCACCTGAGGAGATAGAGTTAATAACAGGTGGAGATACAATATTAGAAGCAGGAACTCTTCCTGCCAATGCCAACAGTAATGAAGTAGAGTGGACAACAAGTGATTCAAGTGTATTAGATATAGAAAGATATACTGAAGCTAATGCATCAGGTACAGGAAGCAGTAAATCAGTAGTTGCCAATAAAGTAAGAGTAAGAGCAGTAAGGACAGGAACAGCAACACTAACAGTAAAAAGTGCAAGTAATCCAAGTGCAACACCAAAGAGTATAACAGTAACGATACAAGATCCAGAATCAACAGGACTAACAATAGATAAACCAACTGTAACAATAGATAGAAATAGTAATACAACAATCACAACAACATTAAATCTATCAAATTCAAGAGATAAGACAATATATTGGACAAATAGTGATAGCACAAAAGCAAGTATAAGTTGTAGTGGAGGAAGTACAAACTCAAGTGGAGAAATAGAAACAAGTAGTGCAAGTGCAGTATGTACAGTAACAGGATTAGTAGCAGGAAGTACAACAATCACAGCACGAGATGCGAAAGGACATACAGCAACAAGTGTAGTAACAGTACAAAATGAACTAGCATCATCAGTAAGTTTATCAAGTGATGCAGAAATAGAAGTAGGAGCAAGTCATATCTTTCAAGCAAGTATAACACCAAGTGATGCAAGAGATATATCTAGTATCACATGGAGCAGTAGCAATACAACTGTAGCAACAATACCACAAAATTGTGCTGGAAGTATAACATGTGAGATAACAGGTTCAACAGTAGGAACAACAAATATCACAGTAACAATAGGTAGTTTAAATGATACAAGTCAGCTAGAAGTAGTAGATAATAAAATACCAGTGACTGATTTATCAGTAGGAGACTATGTACAAATGACACCAAGTTATATAGGAAGTTATACACCAACAACAGATAGCTCTAGTCCATATTATACAGGAACAAGTAGTCCAGGGAGTGTAACACCAAGTGAATTAACAAAATGGGTAATAATAAAAGATTACAATACAGATGGTATAATAGAAATGGTATCACTTAATGCATCAAGCACAACAATAACATTTTATGGACAAATAGGTTATAATAATTATGTAGGAGCATTAAATAAAATAGCAGAACAGTATAGGAATAATACATTTACAAATGCATCAAGACATATGGGATATTTAGCAGGTTCATCATTAGAACAATGTAATTCATGTGGTACTGACAATTATTATATTACAGATGTAGATTTAGTAAAAAATGCAATAGGTGTTAGAGGTTCTGCCACAGAAATTACTACTAGGTTAAATAGCGATAATACTTTTTATTTTTTAGCATCTAGATTTGTTAGTGGTAATGGTTACTGTAGATGCCTCAGTTACGTTTGGAGCGATGTAGGAGGTGCTTATAACGGACCAAACTGTTCAATGAATGTTGTAAATACATTAAGCAGTACTAAGTATACCGAAATTTCTTCTGCTGTACGCATAATCCTTTCATTAAAACCATCAGCAAAAGCCGCTGCTGGAGCCACAGGTGATGTTAATAATCCATATGTCCTTGTAGAATAAAATCTTTAATTATTTATCATAATGTGGAATACACTTATTTAAGTGTATTTTTTATTATATATAAATAATTGTTCCAAAAAGAAAAAAGGCTTAAAGCCTTATTTTTGAGTAACTTTGACTTTAACCTTTTTAGTTTTAGATATATAGCTAAGTTTAACGTCATCACCTTTAACTTTAACTTCAACCTCATGTTCACCTACACCATAATTTTTAAGGTCTATATAAGCTTTAATATTTGATGATTCAATTGCCTTAACATTTTCTTCACTACCACTAACAACAACAGTAACTTTACTATCAGCTTCACTTAAAGCTTGAACTTTATATTTACTATCTAGTCCTTCAGTAGTAAGAGCAATATCATTAAATTCTTTAGTAATAGAGTTATTTACTTTAACTGTAACATTAATAGTCTTAACACTAAGTTCCGTAACACCATCTGGTTTAGATAATGTAACTGAATATGTCTTATCTGTATCAAGTCCTTTAACATCTACTGGAACTTCAATATTATCAATATTATTAAGTACAGATTCATCTCCATAAATTGTAACATTACTTACTGATGATGTAAGAGAAGAAATTGCCTTACCAAATGATAAATCTCCCTTAGGAACTATCTTAATTGGTACAACTTTATTAGGTGATGTTATTTCAAGTTTTGCAGTAACTTTCTTAGGAACTATTTCTACATCCACCACATTACCATCATTGTCATAGGCAACTAATGGTACATTCTTAAGATTAAGTGTTCCAGCCTTTGGATTAGAAATTTCATTAACATCAACAAGTGCTTTTACAGTAGCAATTTTCTTAAGTTTATATTTTGCACCTTTTATTATAACATTACTTCTATCTAATTTTACATCTTTAATATGAAGTTTAGCATCTAACTCATCCTTATGTAAAACATCAACTGTTAAACTACGAGTTTCACTAACTTTTTCATATATTGTAACTGTAACTTGACTAGGATCAAGCTTATAATCTAAAGATTTAATTTTTTCTGAATATTTTAGATAAACTTTATGATTACCTGGTTTAAGTCCAGTTAAATCAACTGTTACACCTTTAGAAGGTGATTGTTTAGCTAAGAATATATGTCTTTTTTGTCCAATTAAAGTAACATCAACTTTTTTTGGAAGACCTTCAACAACATACAACTCTTCATTATAAGTAGCATGAACTTTCTGACCATATAAAACTTCTGCATACTGATCAAGCATAACTCTTGAATCATTATCAATAACTAGAAATGCTGCAAAAGCTAAAATAAGTGAAACAACAACTAAAGCAGATTTTTTACTTAATAATTTATCTATGTTCTTAGAACCAGCACCAAATAAATTTATAACACCTAAAATTAATTTAGTAATTGGAGTTATTAACCATTTATCAAAAAACATAAATATGCCATGAAAAATACTCTTAAATAAATTAGTTACCACTTTCATAAATATCTTCCTCATTTTCTATAATTTCTGCTTCTTCTTCACTATTTTTAGGTTTAAGTTCATCTATTAGCATCATTCTAACATCATCAAGTGTTAGATTATAAAATAATTCACCTTTAATTGAAATAGAAAGTTTTCCCGTTTCTTCTGAAACAATCAAACTAATACAATCTGTTTCTTCACTGATACCAACTGCTGCTCTATGTCTAGTACCCAAGTGTTTTGCAGAAAACTTATTACTATTACTTGTAGGAAAAACAGCTCCAGCACAAGTAACTTTATCACCTTGCAATATTACCCCACCATCATGTAATGGATTATTAGGAAAAAATATTGATTCTAATAAGTCACTAGATAACTCTGCATATATTTTTTTAGCTTTATCAATATAATTGCCTAAACTAATATCACGTTCTATAACAATTAAAGCACCAATTCTTTGTTTAGAAAGAAATTCCATAGCATTAATTAATTGATATACCATTCTTTCTCTTTCATCAACTGTTAAAACTTTATGACGACCCAATAATTGAGTTCTACCAATCTGCTCTAACATATTTCTAATTTCTGGTTGAAATATAACAATTAAAGCTAAAGGCCCATACATAATAACATATTCTAAAATGATATCTACTGTAGTAAAACCAAAAATATCACTAATTAATTTTAAAAGTATAACAATTGCAACTCCCTTAAATATTAAAGAAAGTTTAACATTATTTCTAATATTTTTTAAAACTATATAAATCAAAAACCAAACTATTGATATATCCATAATTTTTTGAATTATAGATACCACATCTGTAAATGTAATTGTCATGCATTCATCTCCTTTATGACAAATTATAGTATACTATATTTCTAATATTTTTGTAAATATAACACACTAAAAACCAACCCTATTCAGATATACTACTATCATAACATTTTAATTTATTTTAGACAACCTTATGTTAAAAAAAACTTGTCAAATTACAACATTTTTTAAAAAAATTAACAAAAAAAAGACATTAATATTAAATATCAATATCTTTCTTACTAGGACCACTAACAAGTTTTCCATCTTCCAAAAATCTAGATCCATGACAAGGACAATCAAATACTGAATCCACTTCATTATAAATTAATTTACACCCCAAATGTGGACATTTTTTTACACCAAACTTCATACCATTAAGATATCCCATAACATTTTTATAAACATTAGACATACAAATTAATTTTCTATTTGGATCAAAAAGTTTAATATACAAATTATCCTCATTTAATAATAAATCACTTATTATTTTACCAGCTAAAAAGCTAGTAGCAAGTCCCCAAGTATTATAACCAGTCGCTATAAAAATATTATCTTTCATTTTACCAATAATAGGTAATCCATCACTAGAAATAATATCCATATTACTCCATAAGTATTCACACTTTCCACCAATATCATTAATTTTTTTATTTAATTCCATAAAATGTTTTTTATCATCAACACATTCATTAATATAATGTGAATTACTTAAATATAACAAATAATCTTTATAAGTTCTTAAAGATATAAAAGGATTAGAATAACTAATTAAAGAAAAAGAATTAACTTTATACTTAAAAGCACCTATATAAGATTTTTCTAAACTAACTTTAAAAGGAAATAAATATGGAATTGTAAAATAAGGATAGTGACTAGCAATTATAACATATTTAGTAGTAATTTTATTATTATCAGTAAAACAATTAT
>JAZUAY010000044.1:0-4620 GCA_045638205.1 Bacilli bacterium | reverse complement strand
ATATATAATTTTTATAAAAAATAAAATGAGTTTTACAAATAATTAGGCTCATTTTTGTTATATGTTACAATGATATTGTCTTCGTAAAGTTAGTTACTTTAAGATTTTCTTATTTATAGTATTAGTTTACCATAGTTTTGTGAAAATTGGAATACCTAAATTTACCTATTTTATTTTGGTCAAAGTGATTTTTGCACTTGTTATATAAAGAAATTATTTATATTTACTTAAAGTAACTAACTTTAGGAAAATATGAAAGGGTAGAAGTCTATGATAGAGAAAATTAAAAAAATGACCAAAAATAGTGAAAGAAAAAATTTAATTGCATCAAGTATAGCATTATTATTTATAGTACTTGTTGTAATAGGAATAACATATGCAGCATTTACATACACAGGACTAGGTACAAAATCAAATAAGGTTACAACAAGTACTATAACAATGAATTACAATGAAGCTACAAATGGAATAACTTTAACAGATGCTTTTCCAATAAGTGATAATGATGGAAAACAGCTTACTGGTGAGGGAAGAACATTTAGTTTTACAGTAACAGTAACAACAGGAAATAATATAGCAGTAGGTTATGAAGTAAGTGCAGTGAAAGACAACACTTCAACTTTAGGAAATAACTATGTAAGAATATATTTGGAAAAAAGCACCTCAGGAGCAGAAGGAACCTATAGTAGTGTGTTAGAACCTACAGGATTTAGTCCTATTAATGCAACAACAGAGATAGGTACACCAGCAGGAGAGATGCTTTTGCATAGTGATAGTACAACAAGTACGAGAACAGATTACTATATATTAAGAATGTGGGTAGCAGAAGGATACCAAGTAACAGGAGAAAGTAAGTTTTTTACTATAAAAGTAAATGTATATGGAACAGATTCACATATCAATACCAGTGGAATAAGTTTGAATAAGAACTCTATGACACTAGAGGAGGGTGAAAGTGAACAGTTAAGTGCAACAGTACTACCAGATTATGCAACAAATAAGAATGTAACTTGGGAATCTAGTAACTCAGATGTAGCAGTAGTAGATAGTTCAGAAAATGTAACAGCACAGAGTATAAGTGGAACGACAGCAACAGCGACAATAACAGCAACTGATGCTAATGGACACAGTGCAAGTTGTGTAGTAACAGTCAATAAACCAGAGCCAACAGGAGTAGAGATTGAAGATAATATATTAGAACTAAATCTAATAGCACCAGGTGAGGCAAGTGGAGAAATTACAGAAGGAAGTAGTGCAATATTAGAAGCAGGAACGACACCAGCAAACGCAAACAGTAATGAAGTAGAGTGGACAACAAGTGATAGTTCTGTTTTAGATATAGAAAGATATACTGAAGCAAATGCATCAGGAACAGGAAGTAGTAAATCTGTAGTTGCAAATAAAGTAAAGGTAACTGCAAAAGGAGCAGGAAGTGCAACATTAACAGTAAAGAGTGCCAGTAATCCAAGTGCGCTATCAAAAAGTATAACAGTAACAATTGAGGACCCAGAATCAACAGGATTAACTATCGATAAACAAAATGTAACAATAGATAGAAATAGTAATACAACAATTACTGCAACATTAAATTTATCAAACTCAAGAGATAAAACAATCTACTGGAGTAATAGTGATAGTACAAAAGCAAGTATAAGTTGTACAGGAGGAAGTACAAACTCAAGTGGAGAGCTAGTTACAATTTCTGCTAGTGCAGTATGTACTGTAACAGGGTTAGTAGCAGGAAGTACAACAATAACAGTACGAGATGCTAAAGGACATACAGCAAGTAGTGTAGTAACAGTACAAAATGAATTAGCATCATCAATTAGTTTAAGTAGTGGTGCAGAAATAAAAGTAGGAGCAAGCCATATCTTCCAAGCAAGTGTAACACCAAGTGATGCAAGAGATGTATCAAGTATCACATGGAATAGTAGCAATACATCGGTTGCAACAATACCACAATCATGTGCTGGAAGTACAGTATTTGAGATAGAAGGATTAGACGAAGGAACAACAAATATCACAGTAACAATAGGAAGTTTAAGTGATACAAGTCAGCTAGATGTAGTACCTGTGGATGTTCCAGTAACAGATTTTGCAGTAGGAGATTATGTATATATGGTTCCAAGTTATGTAGGAAGTTATACTCCAACAACTGATTCTTCTAGTCCATATTATACAGGAACAACCAGTCCAGGAAGTATAACTCCTAGTGAACTAACTCAATGGGTAGTAATTAAAAATGATGGAACAGATATTGAAATGGTATCAAAGAATGTATCAAGTACAAGTATTTCTTTTGCATGTAAAGCTGGTTATATTAATTATGTTGATGCATTAAATGAAATAGCTAGACAATATAAAAATGAAAATTTTGTAGATACATCAAAAATAAGACATGTAGGATATTTGCCTGGAAGTAGTGTTGGACATGCAACAAGTTATACTTTAAATGATGACTATTACACTGTGGATATTAATTTGATAAATAATGTTTTAAATACAAAAGTAGGATATAATAATGGTGTTGCAACATCATATTATGTGGCTTCTAGACAATATGAAAGTCAGTATCATTGTTCAAGAGGTAGATATATAAAATCTGATGGAAATCCTGATTATACTACTTTAACAGTTTGGATATATGATGACTCTAGTTGTGATCCTAAAATGTCGCATTCAATTCGCCCAATCCTATCCCTAAAACCAACAGCCAAAGCAGATTCTTCAGGTGATGGAAGTGCTAATAATCCGTGGGTTTTAGTAGAATAATAATAATTAAATAAAAATACTAAATCAGCATATTAAGCTAAAAAATAGATACTAAAAAAGCATTTTCTTCTAGGAAAAATGCTTTTTTCATGCCTTTTTTTGCTAAAAAAGTGCTGATTTCACTTTTTGCATGAGTTTTTTTCTTGTGTTATATTCTTTGATGCTTAACCATTATTATGCGAAATGGAGGTGACAAACTATAATGCAAAAAAATAAGTATTATACCTTAGCAGATGATGTAAATTTTAAATATCTCTATAAGAATATGGATACAAGATGTTTCTTTAATGAAATGATTAAGGAAGTAATAGGTGTTGATTTAATTAATTGTGAGATAATTGATGGAGAAATTAAAAAAAGTAGAAATCTAAAAGGACATAGATTAGATGTATTATTAAAAGATGATGATAAACATATAATTTATGATCTTGAACTTAATGCTACAAATGAGAAATTCTTTATTAAAAGAAACGAAGAATATTTACATTTATTAGCACTTGATGTTTATAATCAGTATAAAGGTTATACTATTAAACAAATAAATTTATGTAATTATTATTGTAATAGAAGTAGATTAAAAGAAACTGAACATATAGCATTTAGAAATGAAGAAGCTGAAATAATAATGAAAAATTGCCAAATTTATAATATTTATATTCCCAAAATTGCTAGAAATTGCTATAATAATAGTATCAAAAAAAGATTTATGTTATTTAGATGTAAAAATTATCAAGAAATGGCTAGTGTTTCAAAAAATGATAAGGAGATGATAAAAATTATGGAAAAAGTAAAACTATTGAATAAAGAATTTAAATTTGCATCAATTTACAATAGTGAAGAACGTGACAAGAGAAATTTAAGAGATGCTGAAGCGCTTGGAATAGAAAAAGGTGAGGCTATTGGAATTGCAGCTGCTAATGAAAAAACAGCAAGAAATATGCTAAAAAAGAAAATGAGTCCAAATATAATAGCAGAAGTAACAGGTTTATCTGAAACAAAAGTAAAAAGTTTAATGTTATAAGAAGGTCTATAGACTTTCTTTTGTTATATTCTTCTTTACAATAGATGTTTTTAATGATACAATTTTATTATAATATGAATAAAAAAACGGAGGTATTACTATGGTTGATCCTAAAGCTAATACAAGAAAAGATACTGTTAAAGAAATTAGAGAAGATGAAGAAGATTACAATGTTAATAATCGTTTTGATAGTGGAAGAGATTATTTAAAAGAAAAGATGACTAAAAATCTTCATAAAATAGCTATCTCAACTGTTATTTTAATAGTTTTACTTTTTTTATTTTCATCAATTATTGGTCGTAGGAAGAGTTATTCAGAAATAGAAGATATTATGTCTAAAGCAGCTCGCAGGTATTATAGTGAACATTCATCAGCACTTCCAAAAACAACTGGAACGGTTTCAGAAATTTCAGCACAAAAACTTATTAATATGGATTATATGAAAGATTTAAATAAATATAAAAGAAATAATAATTGTAGAGGTAAAGTTGTAGTTGAAAATAATGATGATAGTTATATCTATGTTCCTTATTTGGATTGTGGTAATAATTATAAAACAACAGAGTTTTATAGAAAAATTACTGATAGAAAAAATATTGTAGCAGAAGATGATGGTTTATATTATAATAATGGTGAATATATATTTAGAGGAGAAGAAGTTAATAATTATGTAACTATAAATGGTAATTTATGGAGAATTGTAAAAGTAACTAGTGATAATGAAGTTGTTTTAATAAAAGAAGATAAGATGTCAAGAGAATCTTTTCCTTGGGATGATAGATTTAATACTGAAAAAAAAGATAATGTTGGTATAAATACTTTTGAAG
>JAZUAY010000043.1:0-4360 GCA_045638205.1 Bacilli bacterium | reverse complement strand
ACAGTAGAGGGAGCAAATGGGATTAACTTATCAAAGAGTTCATTAACAATGCAAAAAGGAGAAACAAAGAATATTACTGCGACTGTAACACCAGAAAGCACAAAGAATAAAAATTTAATATGGGAAAGTAGTAACCAAGATATAGTAAGAGTAGATTCAAGTGGAAACATAACAGCAGTAGGAGTAGGAACAGCTAGAGTAAATGTAAAAACATCAGATAAGAGAAAAAGTGCAGACTGTATAGTAACAGTAGTAGATGCAGATGCTGAAAGTGTAAGTTTAAATACAGAAAGTGTAACATTAGTAAGAGGAAGTACAAGTGTGTTAACAGCAACAGTCCTACCAGTAGATGCATCAGATAAAAGTGTAACATGGAGTAGTGCATCAAATGGTGTAGCTACTGTCTCAAGTACAGGACTAATTACAGCAGTAGGAATAGGAGTAACAACTATAACAGTAGAAACAGTTAATGGTAAGACTGCAGAATGCGTTGTAACAGTAGTAGCACCAACAACAGATACTATAACAATAAGTGGAGCTAATACAGTAGATATAGGAAGTACAACACAGTTAAGTGTTGCCAATGCCAGTGGAGAAACAAGTGGTGAAGTAAGTAGTCTAGATTTAATATGGTTAAGTAGTGATACTTCTAAAGCTACAGTCTCATCAAATGGATTAGTAACAGGAATAGGAGCAGGGCAAGTAACAATAACAGCAAGTCTAAGAGAGTATCCGGATATTTATGCTACTAAAGTAATAACAGTGCAACAACCAAGTATAACATCAATAACAATGAATAGTGATATAACAATAGATAGTGGAAATACTGCAATATTTACAATATCATATTTACCAAGTAATGCAGGAAATATAGAAGATATAGAATGGATAAGTAGTAACACCGAAGTAGCAGAAGTAGACTGTAACGGACAGACATATTGTGAGATAGAAGGATTAGCAGTAGGAAGTACAATCATAACAGCAAGAACAACAAATGCAATATATGGTGCAGCGACATTAACTGTGGAAGGGGTAACATGGGCTAATAGTACAGATGAAGAAATATCAGAATTACTAGAATATTTAGATGATAATAATATGACACTTGCTGATTATGGATGGCATGTAGGAGATGAAAGAACAGTACACTTAGCAGGAAATATCAATGAGACAGTAACATATGTAATAGAAGATTTAGATAATGTAACAAGTGGAGGAACAGCATATCATGCAGCAGTAGGGCAGAAGAATGGATTAACAACTAAAAGGAAGATGAATAGTACAAATACCAACTCAGGTGGATACAATTCATCTGAAATGAAAACATTTATTGAAAGTGAGTATCAAACGGCACTTCAAAATGCTACTACAGGTAATTTTTGGAGTAGTGTGAAATCGGCAACTCATAAATCTCAGATTTACAGTAGTGGTTTACAAAGTACTACAACTAAAGTTATTCTTCACTCAGCGTTTGAGTTTGGCGGTTATATGGGTCAATATGGGAATGATGAAACAAGTGGTAATGGATTTCATCAGTTTGAATATTATACAACTTCCACTAATCGAATTAAAAAGGAAGGAGAAAGCGGTTCTGCTCACTATACTTGGTCGCGTTCTGTTCGTACATACGCATTAAATAATGGCTTTTGGGCTGTTAATCCGGATGGTAGTATTTATCGAGGTGATTCTTATTCTTTGCTTTTAGTTGCTCCATTCTGTGTAATATAATCAAAAAATTAAAATGTAATATTATTTATATAACAACAAAATAATATTAAATATAATATATATTTTGCCAATATAAACAATACTATAAAATTATTGATTAGGAGTATCTCTTTCAAGAGATATCCTAATAGCAGGTAGTAAATTTTACTATTTGCTATTAGGGTTACATTTTGCAAATTAAAACTTTATGGACCTTGTTTTAATTTCTACTCACACTTCGGTGTAACTCTAAAATTTGGAATAGATTTTTCTATTCCTTTTTAGTTTATAAGTATTGAATTTTTAAAATGTATGTAGTATAATAGGCTCATATATTAATTAATTCCTCATGTGTTAATATAACAAAATTTAGTCGATAACGTGTAATTGCTTTGGAGGAAGAGTAATTATGCATGATGCGGATATACTTTTTTTAAAGAAAGTGTATCCTTTTTATTTTGAAAGGATGATTTAATATGATTGAAAAAATTTTATAGTGAATATCATGATGATTTAGAATTTGTGCACCTAGGTGCACAATTACCATAAATAATTAATAGCTTGAATATTACATTTATGAAATTAAGACTAAATTTTGAAATTGGCCATTAGCGGTGGCTAATTTGGAAGGTGATGTTACAGTGATAAAATTGTAATATATATATTATAGCTCAGTTGAGAAGGTTAAAGATATTGATAATAATCTAATAAATGCTTTTTCTTGTGTGAAAGTAGGTAATGTTAGATTCTGAAATATTTATAAATTCTTCAGACGTGTTTGAAGAATTAAAAAAGGAGGTTTTTATGTTAGAAAAGAATAATGAAATAGTTTTAGAAATAAGTCAAATGGTAAATGAGGCAAAAAATAAATTATCAAAAGAAATAAATAAATCTATAACTTACACGTATTATATTCCAAATAAGGAATTATTAATTAATGAGGTTGAAAAAGTATTAGAAAATAATAAATAATAATTTCACTAATTTACTTGTAAGAATCTTTATTTTACGTTATAATAATGCATGTTGGAGGAGATAATATGTCAAAAAAAGAAGAAACTAAAAAGAATATACATGAAGTTGTATCAAAAATAGAAGGAGACGTTTGGAAAAAAGCTTGTGATAAAGCTTTTAAAAACAAAGTTAAAAATGCTAAAATAGATGGTTTTAGAAAAGGTAAAGTACCTCGTGATGTTTATGAAAAACATTATGGTAAAGATTATTTTATTACTGCTGCAGAAGAAGTTGTTAATTTAGCTTTTGCTGATGCACTAAAATCAAGTGAATTGGAACCAGTTGTTCAACCTCAAGTTGATATTAAAGATGTTAATGATGATTATGTAGAATTTAATTTTAAAATTATTACTAAACCAGAAGTTAAAGTTAAAAAATATAAGGGTTTAGGAATAGAAGAAGAAAAAGTTAAAGTTAGTAAAGATGAAGTTGATCATGAAATAGAGCATCTTCTTGAACAATATGTTGAGGCTGTTACTAAAGATGGTAAAGTAGAAGATGGTAATATTGCTATAATTGATTTTGAAGGATTTAAAGATGGAGTAGCTTTTGATGGTGGAAAAGGAGAAAACTATTCACTAGAAATAGGTAGTCATACTTTTATTCCTGGATTTGAAGAAAAAGTTATTGGTATGAAAGCTGGAGATGAGAAAGATTTAGATTTAACTTTCCCAGAAGATTATAATGCTCCAGATTTAGCTGGTAAGGATGTTACTTTCCATGTTAAAGTTAATGAAGTTAAAGAAAAAGTAAAAAGAGAACTTGATGAAGATTTTTTCCTTGATTTAGATATGGAAGGTGTTAAAGATGAAAAATCTTTAAGAGCTAATATTAAAAAAGATATTGAGCACAATAAAAAACATCAAGCAGAAGATGCGTATATCAATAAATTATTAGAAAGTGTTTCTAAAAATGTAGATGTTGATATTCCACAAGAAATGGTTGATGATGAAGCTCATCATTTAATTGAAAGATTTGAAAGACAACTTGCTATGCAAGGAATTAGTATTGATATGTACTATCAATTTACTAAGAGTACTCGTGAAGATTTAAGAAAACAAATGGATACTGAAGCTTATCAAAATGTTTTATATCGTTTAATGTTAGAAGAAATTATGAGTTTAGAAAAAGTTAGTGTTACTAAAAAAGAAGTTAAAGATGAAATTAAAAAAATAGCTGAGGCTCATAAAATTAGCGAAGATGAAGTACTTAGTCAAGTAGGTGGAGAAGATATGATTAAGTATGATTTAGAAATGAGAAAAACTGTTGACTTATTAAAAGAATTAAATAAAAAATAAGAAATTTGGAGATTTTAATATCTCTTTTTTCTTGCGTTTTTTATAAATTAGTGATTAAATTATAGTATAAAGAATAGGGTGTGATATTATGGTTAAAAGTGAAAAACTTAGTAAAAAACAATTAACTGGACTTAGAAAATATAGAAGTATTATGATTAATGTTTTTTTAATTATTTCCTTTGTATCTTTATGGTTTAAAATAGTTAGAGGGCAATGGGTTTTTAATGATATTATGCCTGAAGTTATAAATATGTTTATTATTATAATTATGCTTATTATTTCTAATATAAAAAATGATTTTCCTATTTTTAATTCTAGAAAGTTTAAATTTACTAAAGAAT
>JAZUAY010000042.1:0-1998 GCA_045638205.1 Bacilli bacterium | reverse complement strand
ATAACTTGCAGTAAAAGCATCATGAGTAACCATTAAAATTGTCGTATCTAATTCATCATTCAAATAATTAAATTTTTCAAGTAACATTTTTGATGATTTTGAATCTAATGCACCAGTAGGTTCGTCAGCAAGAACAAGTTTGGGGTTCGTAACAATTGCCCTAGCACTTGATACTCTTTGTTTTTGTCCTCCACTCATTTGATATGGATATTTATTTAATACATCCGTAATATCTAACTCTTTAGCGACTTTCTTTATTCGTTCATCAATTTCTTCCACTTTTACATTTTGAATTGATAAAGCAAGAGCGATATTTTCATATGCAGTTAAAGTGTCTAATAAATTAAAATCTTGAAATATAAAACCTAATTCTTCTCTTCTAAATTTATTTAGTTTGTTTCCTTTTAGTTTTGTTACATCAATATCATCCAAATAAATTTTCCCATTAGTAACTTTATCTATAGTTGATATACAATTTAATAAAGTCGTCTTACCTGATCCTGATGCACCCATTATTGCAACAAATTCACCTTTATCTACATCAAAAGAAATATCATCTATTGCTTTAGTTATATTATTTTTGCTGCCATAACATTTTTTTATTTTTTCTATTTTTAATATTCTGCTCATTACTATTCTCCTTATATATTTTTTAAAATATACTTTCTATTCTTAAGTAACAAATTACTATTTATTTGTTCCTTACACATATAATTATATCATAAAAAAATCGATTTTTTCATCGACTGTATCCCCTGTAGAAGTCTTTCCGTTCTCTTCCAGTGGCGCCCTGCATTAATTTTCATCGTAATTCATCCACTTCTACCTGAAGACTGCCAAAATGCCAATTTTTCCTTTTATTTACGGGCTTTTATTTAGTCAAAAGTTAGTTTAGATACGAATTATATACACTTTATTTTGTTTGCTTCAAAATTCACTTGGTAGCTAACTAAATGCTCGCAAAGCCTTATAATTCCTAGGAAAAATTGTAAAAATGCTAATTTTATTTGGGCATTTTTGTTACCTAAAATTGAAAGGAGCAAATCGCGCAAACCCTTATAAATACTGGCTTCAAACAAAAAATGAGAGCCTTTCGGCTCTCTTCAGGGGGTTTTGGTTGAATACACTCTCACATAGAATCGTAAGAGTGAGCGTGTTATACTATCACGCTACATTCATGATATTAGAAAATGACAAAAATGTCAATAATATTTATACCATTATTTTCTAATTTTTTAGTCACTAATTCAAATTCCTAATGTTTTCAATGGTTTTCTTAATATGGCTATTTGTGTCAAGTGTGTCAACTAAGTTTGATTTTAGAAACTCTAACGAATCTTCCTTGGCTTGCATAAGTATTTTAAAGTCATCCTTGATATTAGCTATTTTAAAACTCATATCACCACTTTGTCTAACACCAAATAAATCTCCATGACCTCTTAATTTAAAATCTTGTTCACTTATCTCAAAACCAACATTAGTACTTTCCATCATTTGTACTCTTTCTTTAGCTTTATGACTAATTAGAATGCAATAAGATTGTAAATCGTTTCTTCCTACCCTACCTCTTAATTGGTGAAGTGTTGATAGACCAAATCTATGGGCATCAAATATTGCTATTACAGTAGCGTTTTTAACATCTACTCCAACTTCTATTACAGTAGTACTAATTAATATGTTAATTTCGTTTTTAGAAAACTTGTCCATAATTTCTTCTTTTTCTTCTGGACTCATTTTACCGTGTAACATATCTATACTTCTGTTCGGAAATGCTTTCATAAACTTTTCTTTAAGTTTAACAACATTTTCCATATTTGATTTTTCACTTTCTTCTATTAAAGGCGCAATAACATATACTTGATGATTATTATCTAATTCTTGTTTCATTAGTGTTAGAACATCAACTATTTCTTTATTAGTTTTAACTTTTGTAATAATATCTTTTCTACCACTTGGTCTAGTTTTAATACTAGATATATCCATATCACCATATAAAGT
>JAZUAY010000041.1:0-14040 GCA_045638205.1 Bacilli bacterium | reverse complement strand
TTGTATAATATCATAATCATCTAGATTATTATTTCTAAGATATAAGGCTAATGCATGTAAATATGATTTGTTTTTAGCTATACTTTCTTTAGTATTACTAGTGTTAGCTTCAATATTAAGAAAAACTTTATCTATATCATTTCTTAATAATATATCAAGTCTTTTATCTTGTGCACTATTACCACTATTAATCTCTGTTTCAGTTAAATAATATTCATTTAAATCAAGTCCAGTATAATCATAGATAATCTTATCAAGATAGATTCTTGTCCTATTATTTTTATATAGAAACTTAAAAGTTGAATCAGCAAAGACATTATAGAATTTATATTTTTTATTATTAGGCATAAGTACACCTCCTTTCGCACGAACAATATAACATAGATATTTTTTTCTTGCAAAGAGGCAATTTTGCACCTAACTTATCAAATTCCCTAGGCAAAAATGCTTTTTTCAGACTATTTTCTTGCTAAATTTGCAAATTTCAGGCGAAAAAAAAAGGCAAATCGCTAATTTGACCTCTTTTATAAAATATTATTATAACCACTTATTTCTTTCTTCTTCTTTATCTAATTCTTCACTTTCTTCAATCATTTTATCCATTTCTTCATTATATGCTTTTGCACCATCCTCTGTTTTAATTCTATCTGGCACTTCATCAATTTCAAAATTTAATAAATCTTCTAATTGATCAATGGAAACATCAGTATATCCTTTAGAGCATATTTCTCTTGCTATACTCTCATCTTTCATAACTAATTCTTTAAAAAATTCTTTAACATGCAATAATTTTTTATTAATTTCACGTTTTTCTATCATATCAATAATATTATAATCATCAATTTTTCCTTCATTTAAATCTTTCATAAATTCTTCTTTATTATTAATCATATTTCTACCACCTCTTACTTTTAATTATCAAAAAAATCATCAAAGAAATCATCATCATCATCATGATCATCAAGTGTTAAATCAATTGGTTCTTTTATAACACTTTCTTTCTTGTCCTCTTCTTTTTTCTTATCTGTTTTTTCTTTCTTATCAACTTCTTTATTATCTTTAACTTTATTATTTTTTTCTTCTTCCTCTTTATTTCGTCTTTCTTCTTCTTCTAACTCTGCTATTTTTTGATCTATTTTCTTAACTAACGCATCTACATCTAATCCTCCACTTGTTGATTCTTCTTGTTCTATTTTTGGTTTTGGTATCTGCATTTCAGTTAAAGGATTAGGAACTTCTTTAGTTGGCATTTTTCTATCTAGATCTTTCATACCTTTATTTACAAACATTCCTGGCATATTAATACCATTCATTCCAGGTATCATTGGCATTCCATTAGGAAGTGTTGGAATACCTCCACCAAATGGATTAGATGACATATCATCATCATCCATAGAGTTCATCATTTCAACTAATTTCTTTTTCTTTTCTTTTTTAACAAATTCTTTTACATCAAAAACATGAACTTCTTCCTTTTCTCTATTTGGATACTCTGCAAGTGGATATCTCTTACCCCAATCAAGTTGCCAATCTGGCTTAAAATGTGTTTTAAAAGGATTCATTCTAAGTCTCATAATAATAACATCATTTTCTTTCATATGTTGTAAGTCTGATATAGTAACAAGTGGAGTTGATGCTGTTTTATCTGATTTTTTAGATTTAACTTCTCCAGCCATTTTACTTATTTCTTCTAAAGCTTTTAACTCAGTTGTAACTAAATATATTAAATTTCCACAGTTACCACGTAATGTTTCAGCATCTTCTTTACCATAAACACTATCAAGTTGAGCAAAATTTTGAATAATCATCGTAAATCTAATTTGTCTTGAACGTGCTGCTGTAATCATTGTTGTGACATCTTTTAAAGGTGGCATATTAGCAAATTCATCAAGCAAAAAGTTAGTTCTAACAGGCAATCTTCCACCATTTTCTTGAGCGACACTAATTAACGTTTCATAGATTTGTTTTAAAAGAATTGTAACAAGTGAATGATATGTCTTTTTCTCATCTTGAATAACAATAAATACTGCTGTTGGTCTTTTACCTATACTTGTTAAATCAACATCACTATGAGATAACATTTCACTTAAATTAGCACGTGATGCAAAAAGTTTTATTTTTTGTTTAAAAACAGATAAAATACTTCCTTTAGTTTCATTTGGTGCATTAATAGTACTTGCTGCATTTATATAAGCTGCACTTGATGGATCCTTAAAATTAAAATATTCTTTTATATATGTAGAACCACCAAATTTATCTTCTCCTGCTGTTGCCATTAAATTAATACTATTAATATTTATTTCATTTTCTTTAGCATCTTCAAATAAACCTAAAGCAAGCCCTGAAAAATAATCGGCACTTGTTTTTTCCCAAAAGGGATCAGCATTCTTATTACCTTCATCATAAAGTATATTAAGTGCTAAGTCATCCAAAAGCTCTATTGCTTTATCTTCATTACCACTTTTATACATCTTATAAGGTAACTCCATTGGATTCCATGCACTACCATTTTGTGGATCACGGAAATTTAAAAGTAATACTTGATAACCTTTAGCTTTTAACATCTCAGAAGTTTTTTCATAAATTTCACCTTTAGGATCTGTAATAACCATACTTTCACGTTTTTTAGAAAGTATTTTTACAGTTGGTAAAATTACTGTTTGTGTTTTACCAGATCCTGTAGCACCAATAACTAAAGTATGATTCTCACCATTATCAACATAAATACTATCATTTTTATATAAAAGTGGAGTACCTGCATATTTACTATTTGGATTTTTTACACTTATTTCTTCTACTTCTCCTCTTTCAATAATTTCTTTTTCCTTAGTCCATCTAGAATAACCTTTATCCTTTTTATCTGTAGTTATTCCAATTCCTTTTTCAAGTTCAAATATGTAAGATTTTAACCCAGTTATTATTCCTAATAATGCTAAAATAAATAATACTAAAGTTGATCCTATATATTTAGGCGTAAAAGCTGGAAATGGATTAGGTCCTGACAAATAACCATCACTTGCAAGTGTTGCTAAATTTACAACTACTACTGCTACTATATATAATAGAAATAATGCAAATACTAAAAACATTAATAAATCATCACTATCAACTCTAAGTTTTAATTTCATCTAGTGCTCACCTCTTTATTTCTCTTATATTATATCATTAATTATTAAATTTATAAACTATATTTTATTATTTCTTCTTTTTAATGATATTAAGTATTTTACAATTAATAATACTACTATCATTAAAATAATTATTACGATTATTATTCCATTAATAGATATTTTTTCAGGTATAGCTTTTTCTAATTTATTTACTCTTATGTATAATGTTTTTTTATTACTTGTATTTTTATTAAAATTCCAATAGTAGGTATTGCCAATTACTTTATCAGCATCATGATCTATTACCTTATTATGTACTTTTATTTTTATAGTTACATCTGATAATTCTGGATACATTATAAAACCTTCAAACCCATCATATCCATATATTAAATACTGTTGTTCATCATTAGAAACATTAATTTTACCAAAAAAACTATTTGCTATTCTTGAATTTTTTAAATTGTCTAAATATATTGATCCTTTAGCATTTGCGATTCTATTTTCAAATGTTAATTTATAATATTCATCTGAATTTTTTATGCTATCCCCAACACTAGGTTCTACATCATAATCAATAAAACAACCATCATTTATATTTTTAGTTATCCCATTTGTTTCATAGATTTTTTTTTGATTTTCTGTAAAGTTTATGTTATTTATAGTTAAATTTTCAGAAACATCATAATCTGATTTAATATTTAATTTATATTCAGCACTACATCCTGTTATTAAAATTAGTAATACTGGTAAAAGCATTAAGAATTTTTTTCTCATTTTTATCTTATCCTTTCTTAATACATTATTTACATTCACTTGATGAATAGAAACTACTCATATCTCTAAATCGATATCCTGATTTAGGACTATAATCACTGAAATGAACTCCTCCAGTTCCTCCACTTGACTCTGCTAAAATTATTTTGCCATTATTATTTTGAACTACCATGGTTACATGTCCACTGCTAACATATATATCACCAGGTTTTGCTTTGTCAGCACTAGAATCTGCTCCTTTATTATAAAACTCACCTGCCATAGCACTACCAAATTTTGTGCAGCCTCCATTTCTAATTGCCCATGATACAAATCCAGAACAATCTAGTCCATAATAACTATATGCTATACCACCACGACTTACTCTTGTAGGTGCTGATGAACCCCAGTTTGGATTTACTCCTGTACCAGTATCACCATGACCTCCTCCCCAATAGTAAGGTACTCTATAACCTTTTGTTTTAAGTGAATTAATTAAAGTTATGGCTGCTGCTGCTGCTCCTTTTCCTGTTCCATAACCATATTGTTTAGCATTATTTTCTATTTCCTTATTTAAACTACTAATACCATTTGCTTTATATAAATCATTCATTGATTTTCCTGTTAATAATTTTGTATCATCTATTCCTGTTCTTAAATTTCCTAAATCAACTTGTCCAACACAAACATTACTTGCTGTTCCATCTTTTACATATCCCATATCAGCTGGGGCGTTTGCTCCACTTCTTCTATATATGTCTATTTTATAACCTTTAGCTTTTTTCACTCTCTCTATTTCAAGTGCTGATTTTGGTCCATAAGTTTCATGACACTCTATGCTCCAGTGCATACAAGCTCCACATGAATCTAATACAATTGCATTATATTCTTTATGTGTTTTTTCACCATCAAATGAAATTCCTATTGTAAATGTATCGTTATAATGAAAATATTTTATGTCTTTATATGTTGTGTTATATCCAGATTTTCCCATAAGTTCATGAGTTGCTGTTGCTACTATCATATAATCTGTTCCGGCTTTACCATAAACTTTTCCGTTAGTAGCTTTAGATCCACCTTTCCACATGGCTAACCCATTATCATAAAATACAGCTCCTGTTTTTTCATATTGTTCAACACTACCTATAGTTCCACCTAAAGATTCACCACCATATGTTGTAAATCTAGCTCCTGTTTTTGAACTATCATTGGGAGACGATGTTGTCTCACATTCTCCATTTTTTGCTCCATTAACTAATTCATAATATTGATCTAAATATTCAAAGACATCATCAGTTGCCTTTTTACTTCTGTTTTTTTCATAATATATTATATATGAAGTTTTATATGTTATATTCTTTTTATTAACATTTAAAAATATAACACTAATAAATAATATAATAATTATTAATACATTGGAGAATTTTAAACTTTTTTTATTTGGCATTTTATCACCTACTTCAATTTATAACAGCTATATTACAATATCTTTTATTATAACTCTAATTTTAAAATTTTTCTATGATACCTCATCATCTTCTGGTTGACTGTTTTTTATTTCTTCTCTCAACTTTTCTAAATTAATTTCTTTTTCATATTCCTCTTTATTAACTATTTGATTATAACTTACTCCTGTTTTACTAGACTTATCATTAGGAGTTAATTCATTTCCTATATATCTATAATTAAATTTACTATTACCTAAATTAGTTATTTCAATTAAAGATTTATCATTACCTATTACTAATGCATAAAGATACACCGATGAATTACTATAAGTATTTTTATAAAAGACTATTTTCTTACACACATAATATTTCTTTTTATTTAAATATTTAATTAACCCATCAATACACTTTTTCTTATCATTATTATCCAGTGATAAAATTGCTTCATTTGTTATTTTTACCTGTGATAATTTAATATCATCTTTGTTTTTTAACTTAAATGATAATATTATTGTAATGATTATAAATATTATTAATAATAAACCTATAAGTTTTTTTTCAGTATTACTCATTATTAATCTCCTTTTATTTTATAGCACTACCACCATTTACTGCTTTTACAACAGTTTGTCCTTTTAATCCCAATACGCCATATGGATCGTTTCCTATGCTATTTTTACCTAAAAATTCTAATACACAGGCTCCGTTATCATGTCCCCATTTATCTGCTGGATGTTGATCATACCATGTTTTTTCTTGTGATTTAGAATCAATTAATATGACTTTAATTATTTTACCACCTGACATATAAAAATCTACTTTATCTCCAATTTTACCAAAAGTATTAGTTGCTGCTATTAAATATCTTCCTTTTAATTTACAAAAGCCTTTTTTGTCATGTTTATGTCCTTCTTTTATCCATAAATCTTGAACTTTTCTTTCATCATAACCTTCTGGATATGCATATGGATTAACTATATGATGGCAACATTTTATTTGTTGTCTAGCATAGGCTATTTCACTAGCTGTAACTGCTAAATCAAATTCACGTGTTGCAATTGTTCCTAATCCTGAAGGTAATTTAATCGTTTGACCATTTTTTATAGTTGCTGCTTCACTATCATCATCTGTACATGTTGTTCCATTTGATTCTCCACCTACGGCTGCAAATCCAACAACGCCTCTTCCTGCAAGTGAAGAAAAACTATAAGTTCTTTCAGCTACTGCATTTGATGTATTACCTTCAATGGTTTTTAAAGTATCTCCACTTAAACTTTTAACAATACCAATATGACTTCTACCATTAGCTTTCCATATAATCAAATCATTAGGTTTAGGCTTATAACTAGAAATATCCCTAAAAGTTCCAGCCAATTTAAAATACTCTAAAAATGAAGAAACTGATGCTGTATGAGGTATTATTTTCTCATCTACCCCTGCTTTATTAGCTACCCAAGATACAAATGCAGCACACCAAGGACTTCCTGAACCAAATCCTAAAAAAGATAAATACTTTGCATGTGATCCATTACCTTCATTATTACCTATTTCTTTTTCAGCTATTGCTATTAAATTATCTGCACCACCACAATTCATTTTACCTTCTAAATATTTTGGAAAAAAAATATTTTCTAAATTATCTTTGAAAGTAGCTTCATCATATGAACATGATTCACCACAATCACTTGGAAACATTAAACTAACAACCTCATCTATCCAACTATCATCAGCATCTTTAGGTTTAAAATCTTTATTATATTGTGCTAATATATGATATACAGCAATTACTTTATCAGCATCATAACTTTTTCCATTTTCAGCATCTTCCTTCTGATGTTTTAATACTCTTTTATATAATTCATTATAACTTTTACTATTAGCAGCTTCCACAATTGCAGCTTTTCCTGCAGAACCCACTCCAATTAAATCTAAAAAATTATTGAAATATGAAGTTAAAATAATTGATACTATCATTATAAATAATATAAAACCAATAGCTCCTGCCAATATTAATTTAACTTGTAAACTCATTGAACCAGAAAAATTAAGAATGCTATCATTTTTCTTTCCATTCTTATTTTTCTTTTCTTTATCATCATTTCCAATACTACTTTGTTCTTTATTATTTGTTTCTCCATCATATTCAGCTTTTTCTCTAGCTGCCTGTGAACCCATTTCTAACATACTTTGGATTCTTCTTTTAGCATTACGTTCTTTATTTTGTTGCTGTTTAATATTATTATTTTTCTTTTCTTTATCAAGTTCTGATGAACCAGGTTTACTGATTGCATCATTATTATTTAAAATATTTTTTCCTACATTATTTTTATTAGGTGACTCATTTGGTGTTTTACTTTTACTAGATGATTTACCCATGGACATTGCACTATCTGCTAAATCAAGTGCTCCAACATCATCTGCCTTACCAGCAAGTTTAGAAAAAGCTCCTTTTGTCTTTTTATCAGCATATTTAGCAACTTTACCTTCATATTTATCAATTGCCTTACCTGCTAATGGAATTTTTTTAGCTTTGTCGTAAACTTCTCCACCTTTACCGTCAGTATAATAATCTAATGCTCCTTTAGCGAGCATCCCTGCTGCTTTTTTTGAAGACTCATTATTTTTATCTTTATTATTATCCGGCATTTTATCACCTACTTCGCAATATTAATTATAATCCTCCACCTTCACCAAATGAATCTAACTCATCATTTGTTACTGCCACATTTATTTGCATTCTTCTATTTCCACATACAAATAAACCTTCTCCTTGTGAATATCCTTTTATTCCATCTTTTTCACTATCATTTAAATCAATTAATTTTGCTAAATCTTCAGTTGCTTGTTTTTTAAGACCCATTACTAAGTAATAAGCAGCATTATCAAAGATTGCTTTACCTTGTGTTATAACTGCTGGATCTGAAAAATCACTTGGTTGTTGTGTAATTATAATTGAACCTGTATTATATTTTCTAGCACGTCTTTGAATTTGTGCTAAAAAGTCAGCTCCCAAAGCATTGTTATCTCCTAAAAGCACATGAGCTTCATCTATCATTAAAACTGTATTTACATCTGGATTTAAACAAAGACTCCATGCATATTTTAAGATGTTAAAGAATAATGCATTTCTAACATTACTATCTGAATTCATCAACTCTTTTATATTAAATACCATAAAATCACTATTTGCAGTTAATGTTGTATGTCCATCAAAATAGAATTTTAATTCTTTTACAATTGGTCTTATTTTAAGTTCTAATCTTTCTAAAATATCTCGCTCTTGTGTTTGTTCAGTAAGTGACATTAATCTTCCTCTCACAGTTGCATAAACATCTGTGAATGTTGGATAATCATTTGATGTGAAATTAGAAAAATCAGTCTCATAATCTATTCCAAAACGTTTATAAGTATCTTGTACAACTTCACTAAACATTGTTAAAACATCTTCAGGAATTGAAGGATCATAATATTTCATAAAAGCTTTTAAACTTTGTAAAGTTCTAGTTAAAACTGTATAACCAAGACCTTGTCTTATTTCCTCCTCATCTGCATCAATTACAACTTCAAGTGGATTAATCATACCATATTGTCCACCTTTACCAATGTCAATGGTGTCTCCTCCAAAACTTTTAGTTAAATCATGCAATTCATCCTCTGGGTCAATTACTACAATTTGACATCCATTTCTAATATGGCTCCTTAACATTAATTTAGCAGCAGTAGATTTTCCTGAACCAGTAGTTCCAAGAATAATCATATTAGCATTATTTCTATTATTTTCTTTACGTATCTGGTATAAAAATTGGTTAAATAAAATTACTCCTCCTGAAAAATCCACTCCAAATAATGTTGATAGTCCAGGATCTTTAATACTGTCAAAGATAAATGGATACATTGCTGCTATTGTCTGAGTTGGTATTGGTGTACCAATTCGCTCTTCAATATCTTGTTTAGGAAAAATTGGTAGTATTGATTTTAATACTTTTTCTTGTTCAAAACGAAGTGATATTGCACGTAACTCCATAGCATCCAAATAATTTCTAACATTAGTTTTTTGTAATTCTAAACTTTCTTTAGTATCACTTGTAATCATAATATGCATTTGAAAATCAAAAATTCTTGCTTGACTAGCTGCAAGCATTGATGTAAAATATCTCAAACTTTCAGCATCTTGTCTTAATCTTTCTTTAGCTGTTAAATCTTTTTCATCTCTATATTTATCTTCAAGTTCTGCAACTTGTCTATTAAGCATTTTAGACATTGTAGAAAATGGTACTGGAATATGTTTGATTACTATTTTTATTCCAGGCATACTAGTTAATGTTGATAAATATCCTGGCATAATATATTTTGGATAAGATACAATCGTTAAAATTGTAGCATATTTATCACTTATATAAAAATCACTGGCACCAAAAGATAAGCTCTTTGGTGCTAATTCACTTCTAATACCTCTACTCATAAAGGCATCACCGTCCCAAAATTAGTATCCATTCCACCATTTAAGAAATTATTTAAAACAACTCTTAAATCATCATTACTAGTTTGCTGTGCATTTAATCCACATGATGCCAAACCATTTATTAAAAGTCTAACTTTTTTAGCAACATCTTCATCTTTTCTTTCTTTAAATAAAATATAATACTCTGTATCAACAACATTATTATTTATGAAATTATTCCCCTTAGCCATATCTTGTGCTATAAGTTTACGAATATTTGGTGATGTTGTTTTATTATATAAAAGTTGTAACTGAGACATATAAACTGATATATCAACAGGTCTATCTGATACTACTAACCAAAATTCAAAATCTATCATATTATAAAAGTTTTTCAAACTTATCAAGACATTGGTTTGACTATCATTATCAAGAATAAAAATATTACGTGGAGTAATTTTAACTCCCGTTATTTTATATCTATCAGCGGTATATATCATACCATTTTGTATACCTACAACAGGAAGCCAAGCTTCTGTATAAGGGCTTGTACTATTTTTTCTTTTTTTCGTCATGTATTGCACACCAACCTTTCCATACATATTTCTGTCTATGTGTTAAAAAATCTATAGCTTCAGTAATTACTACCAATATATTATGGTAATACGGTACTGGAAGTACTAAAAACGCTGATATTAACCCAGGTGATACAACAAGTATCACTGTTGTTGTTGAAGTAAGATCAACTAATAATAAGAAAAGTAAAGTTATTCCTACACCTATTCCCAATATAATCATATCAATTGGCCTAAACAAACCAAATATCAATTCACCTCTTTTAGCATTAGCCGGAATTAAATACCTATTGTCCATTTAATATCACACACCTTTTTATTATTTATTATTTTGTTTGTTTGCATTACGCATTCTTTGTTTCATATCAGTTTCAGCCTTTGCTGCAGCACGGGATGATACTCCCATACCTAAACCTAAATTACCATAAGTTGAAGAACCTGTTGTTGCATCTCCTAAAATATCAACTGCTGTATATTTAACACCATTTTCTTCTAATCCTGCATCATTAACAGCTTTAACATTTCTGTCATAATCTGCTCTTAATTTACCTGTACCAGTGATACTATCCACATAGCTAGCCATACCTGCTTGTGTATTACCATCCATCCAGTCTTTTGTTTGCATATCAAGTTGAGCACCCATAACATCTGTACCTAATTTACTTGCAGCAATTTTTTGTCCATTAATGTTAACATTACCATCAGCATCAGCTCCTGCATTAAGTGCAGCTTGAATTTCTGAATATCTGGCAATAATTGCTTTATTATTATTATCAACTAGTCCTGTATTATAAGCTTGACCATTTTTAATAGCTTCATCATTGATTTTTCCTTTCCAAGATTTAATCTTATCAAAAGCATTATTATAGTATTCTAATTGTTGATTTCCTAAATCTGCTGGAGATGTACCAGTTGTCAATCCAAATAAAGAATCTGCTAATCTTCCTGTTCCCGTTGAATGAGACATACGTTGAGCATTTCTAGCCATCATAGCATCACGTGCTGCTTTTGCGTGATCTTTATCAGCATTAGTTGCTGCTTTAGCACCAGTAGCGAATCCTCCTAATGCACCACCTATTCCAGACAAAACATTTCTACCAACATTTCTCTTATTCTCACCTGGATGTAATTGCTCATTTTCACCTTTTGCAGTTTGATAATTAGTTCTTGCAGCACCTATTGCACCTAAACCAACTGCTGCTGCACCTAATATTTTACCAAATCCACTAAAGAATCCACCTTCATATTTAAATCCCATAGATTCCATAATAAATTTTGGAGCTTGTTTAGCAAAATATAATAAACCAAGTATTAAGAATAACCAGGAGAAAATTCCAATAGGTCCAGTAGATACATTTAATAAAACTCCTGTATTTGTAAAAGCATCTATTATAAATATTATAAAATCTACAATTGCAATTCTTAAAAATACATCAAGATATGTTGAACCTACTGCTTTACCCCAAGCATTTAAAACTCCATTCTCACTTTTTGAATCTATATAACTAATAATAGGTATTGGAGCTATTATTCTAAGTATTACAAGTTTAAATGCCCTTATCGCAATATCCAAAGTAAAACCTGCCATAATTATTAAGAATAAAACACCAGCAATACTAGATATTAAGAAACCATAATTAAATACAAAATAATCATCTCCACATTGTTCTTTAGTAAAATCAAGTATACTTCTAACATCAAAAGTATCAAGATAAGTTTTTACTGTTTCAACATCATCTGGACAAGCTAAATATTTATCATTTTTATAATCTTCATCAGATTTAATTTTTTCTTCTACATCTTCACTTGTTAAATTAACTGTAACAAAAGCTTTTAAAACGTTTGATGCTAAATGATTTCCAAAATTCGCAAGTTGTTTATTATCTTCATCACTTCCCATGTTAATAGTATTATTAATAATAATTTTACCTAAAACATCTTCTGACAAAACTCTATTTTGAAATTCGTATAATGTTCCAAATAATATACCATTATTATTTAATTGTGATTGATAACTACCTGCTTCTACACTAGAATCTGGTAAATTCAAAGGAATAATAGTAACTAATAATAACATTGACACTACAACTCTTGTTATTATTTTACTAAATCCACCTTGTTTATCTGATAATGAATCAGGATTTATAATCCCATTTATTAATGAAATTGATAATTTAAATAATATAAATATCCCTAAAATCAATTGAATTCTTGTAAATAAAATTCTAGTTATTGAACCATCCATTAATGTTGAAGATGCTATATTATAGAAAATTTGATATACAGCACTAATCAAAGAATAAATTATTGAATCAATAACTGTAAACATTTTTCTAATCTGTTCCATAAAAAATCCATATTCTGAAGGACCGTACATCTAATCATCTCCTATTTTATTTAATTCCACAAAGTGGATCATCTACATTTAATACTAAATTAATTAATATTGTTATAATTGTTGGTAATAAGTAAATTCCTGCTGCACATAAAAGTCTTACAAATAAATTCTTTTGTGATTTTTTCATTGATTCTTCATCACCTGAGAGAACTGTTTTTGTAAAATCAATTGAACTAAGTATTATTACAAGAATTGGTCCTAAAACTTTTATATAATCAAAAATTCTTTGTATTAACCACATTGTACTTTTTTCATCATTACCACCCATCAACTCTGTACATGTCATTTTTTCAGTACTTTTGCCTACTAAATTTGATGAAGTATCTTTTATTTTCTTTTTTTCATCATTACTTCCAGATTTAAAATTATTAGTATTATTTGCATCAGCTTGAGAATTTTCATTATGAATACTATCTTGTTTTGAATGATCAACATCTCCACCCTGTTTTTCATAATTCGAAGTTCCTTTAAGACCTATTATTAAAGATTTTTTCAAAACAGCCATTCCACCCTGTTTACAATATTTTACTTGCTTATATCTCTTATTCGCTGTAGTTTTTTGATAATATGCATAAATATCATATTGATAAACAGCATTACTTTTTCCTGATTGAGTATTACATTTTACATAAAAAACATAATTAGGACACATTCCTTTACCTGATAACTTTTGTTCTTTAACTAATTGTTTTATATTAGACTCATTAGCAAAATATAGTAAAGCACTAGATTTTCTATTACCACTTGAATCTAAAAAATAAACTTTTTCAGTTGAAAACTCATCATTACCTTCTGCTCCACTATTTAAAGCAATATTTATATCAGATTTACTTGTTTTATAATTACATGTTATTTTATCAGCATAAACATTTGGAGTATTATATAAAAACACACCAAAAACAATTATTAATAAATAAATAATTTTACTATGTTTTATCCCTCTCATGTTAATTCCTCCAAAATTTATACCATATCAATTATATTATATCAAAATAGAAAAAAAATAGCAATGTAAAATTGCTACTTTAATACACTATTTTGCATATTTGACTATTCATCTATTTATTATATTTTTTTTAAACTCCCAACAAATTATTTATTAATTTAGCATTTTTTGATTTTTGAAGCTTTTCGTATATTTTCATATATGTTTCTTCAAGATTAGCACTATCTAAATCTTTTGCTTTCTTTGTATCAACTTCTGCTATTGGAACATTAATTCTTAATTTATAATTTAAATCTAATTTAAATTTTTTATTATCATAATTCATATAATAAACTACTTTACCATCATATCTTTTCTTATCTATTT
>JAZUAY010000040.1:0-1920 GCA_045638205.1 Bacilli bacterium | reverse complement strand
TACTGGAAGTAGTAAATCAGTAGTTGCCAATAAAGTAAAAGTAACAGCTAAGGGAGCAGGAAGTGCAACCTTAACAGTAAAGAGTGCCAGTAATCCAAGTGCCCCATCAAAAAGTATAACAGTTACAATACAAGAACCAGAATCAACAGGACTAAGTATAGATAAACAAAATGTAACAATAGATAGAAATAGTATTACAACTATTACTGCAACATTAAACCTATCAAACTCAAGAGATAAAACTATATATTGGAGTAATAGTGATGCAACAAAAGCAAGTATGAGTTGTACAGGAGGAAGTACAAACTCAAGTGGAGAGATAGTTACAAGTAATGCAAGTGCGGTATGTACAGTAACAGGATTAGTAGCAGGAAGTAGTACAATAACAGCACGCGATGCAAAAGGGCATACGGCAACAAGTGTAGTAACAGTACAAAATGAACAAGCATCAGTGGTAAGTTTATCAAGTGATGCAGAAATAGAAGTAGGAGCAAGTCATATCTTTCAAGCAAGTGTAACCCCAAGTGATGCCAGAGATATATCAAGTATTACATGGAGCAGTAGTAACACTAGTGTTGCTACAATACCGCAAAATTGTGATGGAAGTGTAACATGTGAGATAGAAGGATTAGATGAGGGAACAACAAATATCACAGTAACAATAGGAAGTTTAAGTGATACAAGTCAATTGGAAGTAATAGAACTAAAATTATCAGAAAATGTTTCATTAGGAGATTATGTAAGTATGACGCCATCATATATTGGAAGTTACAGTTGCTCTACAACTGGTTGTAGTGGTTCAATAACACCAAGTGAATTAAATAAGTGGAGAGTAATAGCAAAGAATGATAATGGTACAGTAGATGTAGTAGGTCAAAATACATCATCAACAACAATAACATTTACAGGAGAGAATGGATATAAATATTTTGTAACAGCTCTACAAGATTTAGCAAGTAAGTATGTAAATATAGCATATACATCAGGATATAGAATGATGGGTTATAATGGACAAACAGGAACAATAAGTGGTTCATTAAATACAAGTAATGCTGGAACAATTGATACTTTAAGTTTAACAGATAGTGTTGGAGCAGAGTATCAAAATGGATATCAAGGAGACACACTGTATGCCAAAGACTATAATGCAGTAAATAGTGCATTAGGAACTTTGGTAGCAACTAATCCATCGGGAACAGCAACATCTTATTGGCTAGCTTCACGCTTATATGACTATAGTGACAACCAATGCTATTACTGGTTTGGACGCTATATAAATACTTCGGGTAACTTAGGGTCTATTTGGTTATATCGTCGAAGTACTATATGTGGTTCCGGGTTATGTGGTAATAGTGACAGTTCTTTTATCCGTCCAATATTAACTCTAAAATCAGATCTTAAAGCAACAAGTGGAGATGGACAAAGTAGTAACACAGCATGGAGTTTTGAATAATATACTTAAATAAAAAATATCAGTAATGTAGATTTTATACTGGTATTTTTTTTATTCTTTTGATAAAATGTTATTATAGATGGAGGAATTTATGGAAAGTGATTTTGAGCTTATTGATGAAAAATTCTTTTTAGAGATAGATGGTAGAGAAGAACAGTTTACAGTTTTATTTTCTTTTACATCACCTGTAACTAATAAAGGTTATATTGGTTTTACAGATGATGAAGTTAATAACGGTAAAAAGAATATTTATATAAAGAGTTATAATCCTATTTATGGTATTGTAAATTTATCTGATGTAACTTCAAAAAAAGAGTTAGATATAGTTAATAATTTTGTAACAAATTTAGAGAAAGAGTGTGGTTAAATTTATGAGTGTTGAAGAAATTGTAAATAAATTATCATTTGATAAAAATAGTAATGATTATATAGAAAATGTATTTATAAGTGATAGTTTTAAAAATGAT
>JAZUAY010000039.1:0-3901 GCA_045638205.1 Bacilli bacterium | reverse complement strand
ATTAAACTATCTATCGCTTTAAATTTATATCCAGGATAAATAAAAATATCTGTATAACCACTTGTTTCAATAAATTTACCATTATTTTTACTAGCGATTGTTTCTAATACTCTTGTTGACGTTGTACCAACACTTATTATTCTTTTTCCTTTTTTTCTTGTTTCATTTAAAATATTTGCAACTTCTTTACTCATACTATAAAACTCACTATGCATTTTATGATCTTTAATATTTTCTGTATTTACCGGTCTAAAAGTACCTAATCCTACATGTAAAGTTACATAACATAAATTTATTTCTTTTTTCTTTATTTTTTCTAATAACTCTTCTGTAAAATGTAAGCCTGCTGTTGGTGCTGCGGCACTTCCAATATTTTTTGCATACACTGTTTGATACATATCTTTATCATCTAGTTTTTTATGTATATATGGTGGAAGTGGCATTGAACCAAGTTTATCTAATATTTCATAAAAAATACCATCATATTTTAAATTAAATTCTCTAATTCCTTCATCACGAACTTTAATGCATTCAGCAACTAATAATCCATTGCCAAATGTTACAGTAGTTCCTACTTTAATTCTTTTAGCAGGTTTTGTTAAACATTCCCAATTGTTATCTTTTTTATTTTTTAATAAAAGTATTTCTATTATTGCATGAGTATCTTCTTTTTCACCAATAAGCCTTGCTGGTAATACTTTAGTATCATTTAAAACTAAAGTATCTCCTTTATTTAAATAAGTGATAATGTCATAAAACTTTTTATGCTCAATAGTTTTATTTTTTCTATCTAAAACCATAAGTTTCGCTTCATCTCTTTTTTCAAGTGGAGTTTGAGCGATTAATTCTTCTGGTAAATTATAATCAAATTCGTCTAATTTCATAAATAATCACTTCCAAATACTTTCATATTATATCATAAAAACAAAAGGCTTGCAATTAAGCGCAAGCTTTTAAGTTATTATTTTATTCAAACATTTCATCTTGGTATGGTATATGTAAAACTTCATAAGCTTTTTTTGTTGCTACTCTACCTCTAGATGTTCTTTTTAATAATCCATTTTGTAAAAGGTATGGTTCACAAACATCTTCTATTGTTGATACCTCTTCACCTATAGCACTACTTAATGCATCAATTCCTACGGGTCCACCATTAAATTTATTTATAACAGCTTTTAATAGTTCTTGATCAACTTCATCTAAACCATATTCATCTACTTTTAATCTTTTTAAAGCCTTTTCTGTTACTTCTTTATCTATTTCATCTTTACCATCTACAAGCGCAAAGTCTCTTACCCTTTTAAATAAACGATTTGCAATACGTGGTGTTCCTCTACTTCTACTTGCAAGAGATAAAGCTGCTTCATCATTAATTGGCATACCTAATACTTTAGATGTCCTTTTTATAATTTGTTTTAATTCTTCATCTGTATAATACTGTAGTTTGTTTACTATTCCAAATCTATCTCTTAATGGAGATGACAAATCTCCCGCTCTTGTTGTTGCTCCGACAAGTGTAAATGGTGGTAAGTCTATTTTGATACTTCTGGCATTACTATCTTGTCCAATTACTAAATCAAGTGTAAAATCTTCCATGGCAGGATAAAGTATTTCTTCAATAAATCTTGGCATTCTATGTATCTCATCAATAAATAACACGTCCCCTGGTTCAAGGGTTGAAAGTATTGCTGCTAAATCACCACTTTTTTCAATGCTTGGACCACTGGCAGTTCTTATGTTACTGCCAAGCTCATTAGCAATTATATTGGCAAGTGTTGTTTTTCCAAGTCCTGGTGGACCATATAATAATACATGATCTAAAACTTCATCTCTCATTTTGGCAGCACTAACAAAAACTTTAATATTTTCTTTAACATCACTTTGTCCAATGTACTCATCTATTCTTGATGGTCTGATGGTTAAATCTAAGTTCTTATCTGAGTCTGTTTCTCCACTTTTATATATTTCTTCTTCCATAATTAAAATTCCTTTACTTTAATAATAATTTTAATGCTTCTTTTACTTGTTCTTCTATAGTTAATTCAGTATTGATTTGTGGTATAATTTTTTTAATTTCTTTTTCTTTATATCCAAGTCCTATTAAAACATCATGTAATTCTTCACTTGTAGTAATCCTATCTTCAACACCAACAACATCAATATCTCCTAATTTTCCTTTTAAATCTAAAACAATTTGTTTAGCAAGTTTTTCTCCTATTTTTGGAAATTTTTTTAAATATATTAAATTTTCTCTATTAATGGCATCAATTATTCCTGAAACACTGCCAGTTGCAAGTATTGGTAAAGTCATTTTAGGCCCTAGTCCTTTTACACTAATTAATTTTAAAAATAAATTAAGTTCTGCCTCATCAATAAATCCAAAAAGTGATAGTTCATCTTCTTTTACAACTTGATATAAATATATTTTATATTCCTTATTTATATTAAATACATATGGATTTGCTATATGAATAAAATAACCAATATTATTTACTTCTAGTGTTATTCCACTTGGTTTGACATTTGTTACTATTCCTTTCATATAATCATACATATTATCCCTCCTTTTTTAATATTAAAAAAGGTTTAATCAACCTTTAAATTACAATAAACATCCCCTACATCATCTAAATCATCTAATGCTTGTACTAAATTAATTACTTTTTCTCTTTGTTCTCTATCATTTATTTCAACTGTATTTGTTGGAATAAATGTTACTTCACTTCTTAAGAATTCTGCAACTCCATGATCAGTTAAAGCTTTTTTTATTTTTATTAAATCTTCTGCTAATGTAATAATTTCATAACTATCTTCATGTGTTTTAAAATCAAGCGCTCCAGCATCAAGTGATGCTAACATCATATCTTCTTCACTATAATCACTTGGTATTTCTATAATTCCACGACGTTCAAATATATAACTGACACTGCCATTAGTTCCTAAATTGCCTCCACGTTTATTAAAACAATTTCTAACATCACTAGCAGTTCTATTTTTATTATCTGTTAAGCAATCAACCATAATTGCAACTCCATTTGGACCATATCCTTCATATCTTATTGCTTCATAATTTTCTGAGTTTCCTGCACCACTAGCTTTTTTGATTGCTTTTTCAATATTGTCTTTTGGCATATTAGCTCCACGTGCTTTTTCTATTACCATTCTTAAAGATGCATTAGAAGCTGGATCTGGTCCTGCTTTAGCTGCTACAAATATTTCTTTTGCTAATTTTTGAAATACTTTTCCACGAGCTGCATCTATTTCTCCTTTTTTACGATGAATTGTTGCCCATTTAGAATGTCCACTCATAATTTATTCCTCCTTTTTCTTATTTTATAATATCATAGTTTTTATTTTTTTTAAAGTGTTAGAAAAATTTTTAAAGACCATTATGGTCTTTAATTATAACATATAACTTTTAATCTTTTTTTGAGATAAGCCTGTAACTTTAGAAATAATACTAGGGCTAATATTTTCTTTAAGCATATTTCTAATAGTCTTTTCACGTTCTATTTTTGTTTTTTCTTGAGCCTTTGTCTCCATTTCTTTGGCTTTTGTCTCTAATTCTTTGGCTTGTTTAATTTTAATATCTGCTTCGCGTGCTTTAATTTCTGTTTCTTTGGCTTTCTTCTCTGTTTCTTTGGCTTTTCTTTCTACTTGTTCTTTATAAACTCTTTCATTCATTTCAAAATTATATAATGCATTAAATTTGTTATCTTCATTTAAATTTCTTATCTCTTCCATAAATATTTCTCCCACCTTTCCTTCTAATTTTATTTCTTTTAATTCTTTAAAACTTTTTGCATAAAATAATTTTATTCGTTCATCATTATTATACTTGTTATAAGCGATTGTTTCAAGATACAAATGATAGATTTGTATGTTTTTATCAAAAATATCA
>JAZUAY010000038.1:0-15348 GCA_045638205.1 Bacilli bacterium | reverse complement strand
AGTTTTGTATCTGTACCTGATATTATAGATGAATATAAATCTTCAGATTTTAATACCATTTTTCTTTTAGTATTATATTTTTTAGTAGATGAAGTTAACATTGTTGTTAAAAAGTTCCTTTTAGTAATATTTTCTTTTTCTATAGGTTCTCTAAAATATATTGTAACCATTATTTGTTTGAAATTGCTATTTTTTATTAAATGTAAGTTGTATGTACCTAAATTTTTGCTTATATATTCCATATTTTATCCCTCATTTTCTATTATGTGTAAATTTATTTTTATAATACTGAGTTTAATGCAAGAAGGATCATTTCATCTAAATTCTTCTCTCTCTCCTCACTTGAAGTTTCCTCTTTGGTTATTAAATTGTCAGATACTGTTAAAAGACAAGCGGCTTTTTTTCCTAAATGTGCTGCATTTGCAAATAGTGCATATGACTCCATTTCTGTACCTAAACATCTAAACTTATCATAAACATATTTCATTTCATCTTCTTTCATATTAGAATAAAAAGTCTCTGTGCAATATACATCTCCCCAATTTATTTTTTGATTATTTGCCCCAGCATAATCCTTTATTTTTTTTGTTACATTCCATGTTGACTTAGTTTTATGTCTATGTGAACCATTTAAATCTAATAAATAATTTGATTTTGAAAATGAATTGTTTACTAGCACAATATCATATAAACTAATATCTTTACTATATGCTCCCATAGTTCCAATTCTGACAATAGTATCTACATCATAAAATTTAAATAATTCATATGAATATATACCCATACTTGGTATACCCATTCCTGATGGAAATATAGTTACTTCCTTTCCATTATATTTTCCAGTATAAGCTGTCATTGCTCTAACATTATTTACTTCCTTTACATCTGTTAGATATTTTTCTGCAATTTGTTTTGCTCTTAATGGATCTCCTGGCATTAGTACTGTTTTGGCAATACTTGTTTTAACACTTTCTATATGTGGTGTTGCCATTATTAACACTTCCCTTCTTAAATAATTTTATCTATATTATAACACGTATTGATATTTTGGTGTAGAAAAAAAGAGCAAACTTTTTAATTTTATAAAAAATTACTCTTCTTTTAGTGATTCTATTTCAGAGAAAGATAGATTTGTTATTCTAGATATTAATTCAATATCTAAATTTTCTGATAGCATTTTTTTAGCATCTTCTATATGAGCTTTTTTTTCACCTTCAACCAATCCTTTTTCTCGTCCTTCTGCAAGGCCTTCTGCTCGTCCTTCTATCAATGCACCATATCTATTAGCTGCTTCTTTATCATATGCTTCCATTACTGAATTATCAACTTCAACTTTTTTGGCTTCACGAACATAATCTTCCATAACATTATCACCTTCACTCATCTTTTTAACCATATTATAATCTCCTGAATATAGTGTTAATAAATATTTTTCAACATTTTCTAACTCTTCTTTATTCATAGTATAGCATAGATTTAATAACTTAGGCAAGTAGATGTTTATAATTGTTATTTTATCTGTTAGTAAAATACCATTATTATCATTTAAAGTAAATTCTTGATTCCAACCATCTAATTCTTCAAAATAGAAATTGTTTAAATTAATTAGAATAACATGTTTGTAATCATACTTTTTTCCAATCGTATTATTTGAACCATAAACTTTAAAAGCATATTCTAAATCCCTTTCTAATATGTTATCTGCATCATCTGTTGTATTATAATTATTAACTTCAATTAATGTTTTGAACTTTCCTATATCTGCTACAAAATCACCTCTTTCTGATTTAGAATGAATATTATTTCTATCATATTCATTTGATAATAACTCTATATTATTTAATAATTCTTCATAATCAACATCAACAAAATATGATATTAGCTTAGCAGAATATTTGAGTCTTTTTGAATTTTGTATCATTACTTTAAAAACAACATCAGATACAATAGATATCATATCAGATTTTTTATTTTTATAATCTTCTACATTAACAGCTCCCTTTCTAGATATATGTAAATGCTCTAATGTTGGACTATTGGGATCTCCTATTTTTATTTTTTTGATTTTCATAAGTTTTCACCACCTTTTTCCTTTACATTTGCACATTTAGTGCCAAAGGTGGTGCTACTATATCACTTTTAAATTATTCATGCAAAAACCTAAGTTGTCAAATTCAGCCTAAAAATATCCTCAATTTGCTAAATTCCTTAGGATAATTTTACAAATTCACTTAAAAAAATACCCTAAAAATGCTAATTTAGGGTATTTAGAAATTTATTCATTATTTTCTTCTACTTGATATAATACTTCTCTTGGTTTTGATCCATTTTGTGGTCCTATTATTCCACTTTCTTCTAATTCATCTATTATTCGAGCTGCTCTGTTATATCCAATTTTAAATTTTCTTTGAATTAATGAAGCACTTGCTTTTTTGGCTGTTACTACAAATTCTACTACTTCATTATATAGTGGATCCTTATCTTCTTCACCAGTTGCTGAATTTATACCACCATTTGCACAATCACTAGAAGAATTATCTCCTACATTGTCACCTACAAATTTATCATCATATAAATCATCTTCATCATATTGTTTACTTACAAAATCTATTATTCTTCCAATTTCATTATCATTTATAAAGGCACCTTGAATTCTTATAGGACTATTCATACCTATTGGCATAAACAACATATCTCCTTTTCCAAGTAATTTTTCTGCCCCTTGTTGATCAAGAATTGTTCTAGAGTCTATTCCTGAACCTACGGCAAAAGCTATACGAGATGGAATGTTGGCTTTAATAAGACCTGTTATTACTTCTCTTGATGGTCTTTGAGTTGCTACTATTAAATGCATTCCGGCTGCACGCGCTTTTTGAGTAATTCTTAGAATTGAATCTTCTACTTCTTTAGCTGCTACCATCATTAAATCAGCAAGCTCATCTATTATGATAACAATATATGGCATCTTTTCTAGTGGTTCTCCCTTATTTTTTTTGTTTTCTCTTTCCACATAAGCATTATAGCCTTCAATATTCTTAGTTCTACTTTCACTAAACATTTTATATCTGTCTTCCATCTCTTGTACCATCTGTTGTAATCTTATATTTGCTTGCTTTGGATCTGTTACTACTGGACAAAGTAGATGTGGTATGCCATTATATACTGATAATTCAACTACTTTTGGATCTACCATCATTAGTTTTACTTCATCAGGTCTAGCTCTCATTAAAATTGAACAAATAATTCCATTTACACAAACACTTTTACCTGAACCAGTTGTTCCTGCTATTAACATATGTGGCATTTTATTTACTTCACAAACTCCAATATCACCCATAATGCTTTTTCCAAGTGGCACCATTAATTTTTTATCAGCACTATTTTGCATTTTAGCACTACTTATTATTTCATAAAAACTTACTGGAGATGCTACATCATTGGCAAACTCTATTCCCACTGTCTTCTTACCTGGTATTGGTGCTTCAATTCTTACATCTTTTTTAGCAAGTTCTAATGCAATTTCTCTATTTATATTTAGTATGTTACTTACCTTTGTTCCTGATTTAATTTCAAGTTCATATTGTGATACTGTTGGTCCAATGTGTACTTCTTTTACTTGTCCTGTTATATTAAAATCTTTAAGGACACTTTCTAATCTTACAATGTTGTTTTCTATCGCTTCTTGATTCATTCCTTTTTTCTTTGATTTTGGTTTATCAAGTAAATCTAGTGATGGTAAAATGTATTCTTTGTTTAAACTGTGTGAAGTTGCTTTTGCTTCAATTACTTCACTATTATTGTTAGCACTTACTGGATTTGTTAATTCTGAAATACTACTAACAGTTTTTTTACTTTCTTCATCATCTGCTCCACTAATTATTACTCTATTCTTTTCTTCTTGTTTTTCTTTTGTTTCTAATCTTTTTCTCTTTCTTTCGTTTAGTCTTTCTTTGCCATCAGATAATTTTTCTCTTACTAAGTCTACTATAGAGAATCCTGTAAATAAAAGAATCCCTAATATTATAAGAACTATGGCAACTATTTCCATACCTACTACTGAAAATAGTTTATCAAAAAGAATCGCAAAACTTCCACCTATCATTCCTCCACCAACAGAGAAAATATCTTTTAGAGATCCATTATTCATAATGCTGTTGAATCCAGCTACTAATCCATCAATTGTTTCTTTAAAAATAACTGTTACATTACCATCGTTTTGAATTACAAATTCTTTATGCATTAAGATTAATAATCCTAATACTGCTAAATATATTCCTAATAATTTTGTCGTAAAAAAATCAGGCCAATCTCTTTTTATTACTAAATATACTCCTATTATTAAAACTACTACTAATAAAGGAATGTAAAGTGATCCTACTAAAAATAGTGAAAATGATGCTATTAATCTTCCTACCGGTCCATATTTTCCTATTCCTAATATCGCACATAATACAAATAGTACTCCATATAATTCTGCACTGTGGGCAAATTTACTTGTCGCTTTTTTATTTTTTCTTTTAGCCATAGTATACACATCCTTTTACATAAATTATAACATATAAAAATAGCTTTAAAAATAGAAAAAAGCAAACTTTACTTTGCTTTACATTTTTATGGCCTTATTGGTTTAGTTTTTAGACTTCCACCACATTCTGATAAGGAAGATGTTTCTATACTTAAGAAACCACTGGTATTTGTTTTACCTTGTGTTACTGTAAGATTACTTCCTTCTTCTTGATATGTTATACCTCTATATAATACTTTTCCACCACTTTTATATTCTTCTAGTAATTGAACTTTATAACTATCATCATTTTTCATGATAACAAAAGAATAATCTTCTAAATATTTTCCTTTGTTAGGCCCGGTATCTAAACTATTTATTTTTAAATCACTTAATGTATATAATACACATTCATTATATTCCGGTTCTTCTATCGTTGTATCACTTTTAAAAATGCTTTTTGCGCGAGCAATCATCCTGGAAGCATCATTTCTATATGTTCTTTTTTTACTTTTTTCTATTGTTCCTACTATATTTGGTATAGCGGTCATTGCAATTACTCCTAATATAACTACAACCGCTATCGTTTCCATTAATGTAAATCCCTTTTTATTTATCATAATAATCATCCCTTATATAGAAAAAAGCCTTTTTTATTGGCTTTTAAAATATTTTATTTTGTAAGAATGGTGGTAATTCAAAACCATCATCACTGTTTCTTTCTTCTGCTCTTCTAGTTGGTACTTCTTTTTCTTCAGTTAATAGTTCTTGTTCTCTTCTTTCAGCTTGTTGTTTAGCAATTTGTTTAGCACGTTTATCAAAACCTGTTGCAATTACTGTTACTATTACTTCATCTGTTAAATTCTCGTTAATTACAGCACCAAAGATAGTATCAATATCATTTTTAGATGCTGCTCTTACAACTTCTGCTGCTTGTTCTGCTTCAAATAATGTTAAATTAACTCCACCAGTAATATTTATAATAGCATCTGTTGCTCCATCAATTGAGTTTTCTAATAGAGGTGATGATACTGCTTCTTGTGCTGCTACAATTGCTCTATCTTCTCCCATCCCAATTCCAATTCCTATAACGGCATTTCCTGAATCTTTCATTATTGATTTGATATCTGCAAAGTCTAAGTTTACAAGTCCTACTACTGCTATTAAATCTGAAATTGATTGTACACCACGACGTAGTACACTGTCTACTTCTTTAAATGCTTCTACCATTGGTGTTGTTTTATCTATGATTTCTCTTAATTTATCATTTGGTATTACTATTAATGTATCTACATGTTTTCTTAATTCTTCAATTCCTTTTAGAGCATTTTCCATTCTTCTTCTACCTTCAAATGAAAATGGTTTTGTTACGATTGCTACTGTTAATGCTCCTAGTGCTTGAGCTATTTCGGCAACTACTGGTGCTGCTCCAGTTCCTGTTCCTCCACCCATTCCACATGTGATGAAGACCATATCAGCACCTTTTAAGTTTTCTTCTAATTCCTTTTTGCTCTCAACTGCTGCTTCTCTACCTATTTCTGGTTTTGCTCCTGCTCCTAATCCATCTGTTAGTGTTGCTCCTATTTGAATTTTTGTATCAGCTTTTGAACTATTTAAAACTTGTAAATCAGTATTGGCAACAATAAATTCTACACCTTTTACACCTGATTCTACCATTCTATTGACAGCGTTTCCACCGCCACCACCAAGTCCTATGACTTTTATTTTTGCTAATTGATCAATTTCTAATCCACCCATTTAACCTCATCCTCCTTAATTTGTAAATTCTTGAAATATTTTTTTATAGTCATCTTTTTCTATAGTTGCAATTATTTCTTCTGCATCTTTGCTAAACATTTCAACTTCTTTATTTCTTAAATTTAATTTATCATCAAAATATTTTATTAATCCTGATACAGTTCTAAATTTATTATGTCTTAATCCTAGTATTTCACTTTCTCCTATATCTACGGTATTACCATATATTTTAATGGCAGTTTGTGAAAATCCTGTCATTTCAGTAATTCCACCTAATATGATTATATAACTAATTTTTCTATTTGTTAAGCAATTTATCTCTTTTTTTGCAAGTTTTAATATTTCTTCTATTCTAGATTCTGCTATTTCAGTTATTTCATATTGATTTATTTTAATATCTTCTCCTGCCTCATTTTTTATAGTCATTTCTTCATATTTATCTGCTGTTTTAATACTTCCTGTTGCAAATATTTCTTTTATTTTTCTAGAATCTTTTAATCTTAATTTATAAATATACGAAATATCATGATCAAGTGATGCACTTCCTACATTTATAATACTTGATTTTATTATTATTCCTTTATTATATATTGATATATTTGTTGTATCTTCTCCAATATTTATTATGGCACCAACTGTTCTATCAGTATTATTATTTCTAATTTCATAATAATCAGCAATATTTTTAAATGTTAAATCAATTAATTCTAGGCCACATAAATTTATAACATCTAATAAAGGATATAAATTCTTTCTTGGTATGCTTGTTAATACCATTTTTAATGATAGAGTACTTGAATTTTTTCCTATTGGATTTTTATATAATTTGCCATCATCAAGTTTAAATCCTATTGGTAATGAAGAAATAAGTTCATAATCTTTATTAATTTTACCACTTGCTGCCGCTTTTATTGAATCTGTTATATCATCACCTGTTACTACTCCATCAGTAATTTCTATCTTACTACTTTCTATACCAAACTCTATATCATGTGCTGGTATACATATGATGCATTTATTAATATTTACTCTAAGTTTATCTTCTAACTCTTTTATTGCATCATTTAAATCTTTGGCAACTATCTTTGAATTCGTTATTTTACCTCTTTTGATGCCTATGGTTTTAACTTCGGCTTTATCAATTAAATGAAACTTTTCTTTAACTTTATTTAATATTACTACTTTGATGCTGTTAGTTCCTAATTCTATACCTGTATATAATTTCATAGGCAGTACTCCTCTCATTATAAATTAATTATACTATAAAAGCTTTCAAAATGAAAGCTTATTTTTAATTTAACTATATTTTTTATTTTATATAAGTTTATTTATTGAATTGTAATTGTATATGCACTATCACTCTTTCCAATCAAATTACTATTATTAGATTTTACTCCTTCTACTAAGAACACTACAGGATGCGTCGAATTATAATCATCTCTAGGATTGTCCTTATAATCAGGAAATCTATAAGCTTGTACTGGAACTCTTACCACTCCATTGTAAGATTTGTAAAAAGCAGTTAAAGTACTTGTACCATAGCTACTGCATTGGTTCCATGCCCCAAGAAACATATCATTTAACCATGAGCTACCTGATCCACAGGTTCTTATGTTACTAGTATTATAACAAGAACTACTTGTATATACATCTTCACTCGCAGTTATTAGCCCCACGTTCATTGTATCAGTAGTTGCTTTTTCGGTATTGTAAAGAGTCGTTGTTGATACTTCATAACTACTAATTATTCCAACATTCCAACTATGACTTTGAATATAACTTTTGACATTTCCCAATCCATTACTTGTGTATGAACCACTACTATTATAATAATCTCCATTTAACAAAGTTCTCAATGTTGCTGGTCTTCTCCAATTATTTGATCCTGTTGTATCCCATGCAATGCTCCCAATAGTAGATGCTCGTATTATTTTGACATTATTTCCAAATAAACCTATTATTCTCCATGTTTCTCCATTAAATGTTATATAGTTATTTGGGTTTGTTCCTGTATATCTTATATTGTTGTCACTATCTTTTATCATAGTGTCACTATATTTACCAGAATTATACCAATTTGTTATACATGTTGATAAATTAGTCCCTGATGCACAAGTTGGCGGTGTAACAACAACTGTTAAGGTAAAACTATCTGTTATATTACTTCCACTGTTTGTTGTTGCTGTTATTGTTGTTGTTCCTGGTGCTATTGCATTAATTACTCCTGCTTGGGTTACTGTTGCAATAGATGTATCACTTGATGTCCATGTTACACTTTTATCATCTGCTGCCGCTGGTTCTACATTGGCACTTAATGTATGTGTAGTATTTTCTATCATCTTATTATCTGTTGGTTTATCTTCAATACTTACATTACTTGGATTTAGTGGATTTACTGTCAAACTCATAGTAGTAGATATACTTCCTACACTTGCTGTTATTGTACTATTTCCTGCTGTAAGTCCAGTTACTTCGCATCCTAATTTATGAGTAGTAGAAGAATATGTACAACTTGGATTTGCTGCTACTTGTAAATTTGAACTTGTTACTACAATATTTTCCATATTTCTTGGATCATTTTGAGTATCTGAAGTTACTCCACTTACTTCAAATATTGTTGAAGATAATTTTGTTACACTTGTTGAAGCTGGCATTGATAGACTTACTACCTCCGAACTTCTTACTGTTACATTTGACGTTGCTGTATGTCCTTTTGAATCTGTTGCTGTGATTGTTGTACTTCCATTACTTAATCCTGTTACTGTACATACTACACTTGCAGAAGTTGTTTCTATCTCTCCACTTGAATTTGTACTTCCTCCTGTACAATTTATACTTGCTTTTGTTGAATCACTATTTGTCCAATATATTGTTTTATCTCTTGAGTTTGATAAGTTTAATGTTGCTGTAATAGTTGTATTACTTCCTCTATCTATTGATAATACTGGTTTGTCAATTGAAAGTCCTGTTGACTCTGGGTCTTGTATCGTTACTGTTATAGATTTTGCTGGTGCACTTGAATTACTAGCACTTTTTACTGTTAAAGTTGCTGTTCCTGCTCCTTTTGCTGTTACTTTTACTTTGTTTGCAACTACACTCTTACTACTTCCAGTACCACTGGCATTTGCTTCAGTATACTTTTCAATATCTAATACATCACTATCACTTGTGGTCCATTCTACTTCATTTGAATTTGCGTTTGCTGGTGTTGTTCCTGCTTCTAATATTGTACTACTTCCTTCTGTTGTTTCTCCACTAGCTTCACCTGGTGCTATTAGATTTAGTTCTAATATATTATCTTCTATTTCTACTCCTGTTGGCTCTGGTTTATTTACTGTTACTGTACATGTTGCAGAATGTCCTTTACTATCAGTTGCTGTTATTGTTGCTGTTGCTGTTATTCCAGTAATACTTTGAGCTGTGACATTTCCATTTGAATCTACTACTGCTACATCTGTGTTACTACTTTCCCATGTTACATTCTTATTTGTTGCATAATCTGGTAACACTGTTGCACTTAATTGCTCGCTTTCTCCCTCATCAAGTGTCATACTGTTTTTATTTAAACTTATTTCACTTGTATTTATATGTGAATCTGTTCCATACACATTTACTTTTATTGTAAAGAACTTACTCTCTCCTGTTATTTCATAATCACTTCTTATCCACATTCTTAAAATATAATAATCTGTTCTTGTACTTGTGGTACTATCACTATGTAACAACATCTCTCCGGCAGGTGTTCCTATTTCTGTTGTGGCGTTTATCGGACTAAATCCTGTTGGTTCTAATACACTACTGTAAGTTCCCTCTGCTCCACTTGTACTCTTCTCTAAATATATTCTTACATCATTATTTGATAATGTTGAATTTGAATCTTTTACAGCAGAAATTTCATATCCAACTGGAGTATTATTTCCTGTGGTTACTGTTACTGTAAAACCAAAAGTATTCCCTTCTCCTGTTAATACTTTCCCATCATTATCACTCATAGGAAAAGCGTTTGTTAGAGTTATCCCGTTTGTCGCTTCATTGTAGTTCATTGTAATTGTACTTGTTGTAACCTTATTACTTTTTGTACCTGCTTTAGTATAACTAAATGCGGCATATGTTATTCCTACTACTGCTATTATAATAAACAATAATGCTACTATAGAAATTAACGTTTCTTTTTTGTTTCCTTTTATAATTTTCTTTACTTTCTCTATCATTTTTAGTTCCTCCATCTTTTCTTAAAGTTAGTTACTAGGCTACTGAAAAAGTCCAAAATTCAAAAACACCATTTTTAAAGTCTCCACTTTGTATAATAAAAATACATAAAAAGTGAACGCTAGTCCCCACTTTTGATATGTATATACAAAAAATATGGGAATTTATTTTTTTGCTTTTAAAAAAAGTGTCAAAAATGTATAGTTTTTCAGTGACTAAGTTAGTTACTTTAAGAAAATAAAGAAGACTATTATTATATAATATGTAAATATTATTTGACCAAAATAAATTAAATAAATTTAGGTATTCCAATTTATCCAAAAGTATGATAAACTAGCATTATAAATAGGAAAATCTTAAAGTAACTAACTTTAAGAAAGTAATTTCATTGTAATATAAATGCTTTAGATAGTTTAAAGTAATATTTTATTTACAATTACTTTAAAATGTGATAGTATTATACATGTAAAGAGAAACTTTACATATAATAAAAGAGATAACCTAATATTTGCTTGTTAGGTTAGCCTCTAAATTTCTTTAGTTGCGCCATAACAAACATATGGCGTTTTTCCTTACCCCCAAAACATCAACCTACCCCTTAACAACTATTATCATTAGTAGTATTACTACCAAGATAACTGTTGCCATTACTAAATATTCCATTTGAATATCCAGTACAGAATAAATATATAGCCTCTAGCATAAGTACCTAAACTATATATTTCTATATAATTTAAGAAGCTAACACCAACTATTAAGTCATCTCTAATTTATTTTAACAAACATATATTTTGTTGTAAATAATTTTAATTTAATTTTTATAAAAAGAGAGCTAAGAAAATTAGTTCTCTTTATTCCATTATTTTAAAGTGATTACCACTGTCTAAATATAAAAATCCATGTTTATCTTCAAGCTGCGCTAAGACTCTATCATAATAATTTATTTTTTCAAACTTTGTTAATGTTAAATATACTGCATTACCATCATTCATATATAATAAAAATCTATCTTTATCATATGTATTTGGAACATATTCTAATTCACTTACTTCTGCTAATACATTTTTATTAACTGTTTTTAATGATTCTAATAAATTTTTATATTGTTTAGATGGAACATCATTTAAAAGTCTTGGTACTCCTATATTTTTATTTACTTCTACCATCTCTCCATTATCTAATATATAATTATTATCTTTTTTTAATACTATATCATATTCTTTTATTTCTATTATTATAGTATTATGTAATGTTTTCTTTACTTTTACATTTTTTATGGCTTTGTTTTGTTTTAACTTATTTTTTATAGAAAACTCTGTTGTAAATAAAAATTTAGGATAATTGGTAAGTCCTGCTGTTTCTATTATATCTTCATCATTTATATAATTATTTCCTGTTATTATTATATTTTTTATTTTGGTATTAAGTATTAAATATGCTAAAAAGGCTATTACTAATAAAATAAACAGTAATAACAAAAGTCTAGAAATTCTTAATTTTCTTTTAACAACTCTTTTTTTAGCCATAGATTTCTACTCCCAATTAACAAATTCTTGCTCAACTTTTAAATCAATATTATATTCATCCTTTACTGCTTTTTTTACAAAAAGTATCAAATCATGTATATCTTTACTTGTGGCATTATCTTTATTTATTATGAAGTTGGCGTGTTTATCTGATACTTCTGCTCCACCTTTTTTAATTCCTTTTAATCCTAAATCTTCAATTAATTTTCCAGATGGATTATCAGGTGATGGATTTCTAAAAACCGATCCAGCTGAAGGGTATTCTAATGGTTGTGAAATTTTTCTTCTTTCCCTTCTATCTTTTATTACTTTTTCTATTTCATGCTTTTTACCTTTGTATAATTTTAATGTTGCTTCTAGACATATATAGTTTTTATGTTTTTGTAAGAAAGACGTTCTATAATGAAATTTTAACTCTGAGTTTGTTAGTGTAATGATTTCTAATTTTGGTGTTAAGACTTTTACACTTTTTACAATGTAACCCATATCTTTATTATAGGCTCCAGCATTCATGAATACTGCTCCACCAATTGTTCCTGGTATTCCTGATGCAAATTCAAGTCCTGCAAGAGAAGATCTCATCGCAACATTACATAGTCTTATTAGACTATATCCTGCTCCTACTGTAATTTTAGTGCCATTTATATCAATGTTGTCTAGCTCACTTAATTTAATTAATACACCATCATAAAATTTATCACTAAATAATAAGTTACTTCCATTTCCTATTACTTTATATTTTAAATCATATTCTTTTATTAACCTGATTAATTTTGCAAGTAGTGATGCATTTTTAGGATAGATTAGACACATCGCTTTACCACCTGTTCTATATGTTGTTAGTTTAGATATGTCAACGTTTTTTTCTACTCTCCCTATGTTTAATTTTACTACTTTCTTATAAAATTCTTTCATTTTTAATCATTCCTTACTAATTTACTTATTTCACTATATATTCTAGTTGCACTATCAGGAATACATAAAGTTTTTGATTTGATACTCATATCTCTCAAAGTTTGCGCATTACTAAAAAGTGTGTCTATCATATTTATTAAATTTTCACTATTAAAGTCTTTCTCTTCTAATATTTTACATGCTCCAGCATTTTCTAGGCTTTTAGCATTTTTTAATTGATGATTGTCTGTCACATATGGGGAAGGTACTAATATTGCTGGCAATCCTATCGCTGTTATTTCTGATATTGTTGAAGCTCCGGCACGTGATATTATTAAATCTGCTACTTTTAATACATTTATTAAATTGTTTATAAATGGTCTTATAAAAACATTACTAGGAATTTCTACATTGTTATATTCTTCAAAATAATCTTTTCCAGTTATTAATAAAACTTCATATGGTTTATCTTTAAAATCTTTCATCATACTTTTTAATTTGTCATTTATAGTCTTTGATCCTAAAGATCCCATTACTATTACTACTAGATTTTTATAATCAGATAAGCCTAATTCACTTTTCATTATAGCTTTTTCATTTATTATTTGTTCACTTCTAGGATTTCCTGTGTAAACAACTTTTTCTTCAGGAAAATATTTTACACTTTCAGGAAGTGATACTAAAATTTTATCCACAATCTTTGATAAACTCTTATTTGTTACTCCAGGATGCGAATTCTGTTCATGAATTACTGTCTTTATCTTAAGTGAATGAGCTGCTTTAACTACTGGTGCTGTGATATATCCTCCAACACCTATAACTACATCAGGATTAAACTCTTTAATTACTTTCTTTGCTTTGTTATAAGCAAAGATATATTTTTTTAATACAATAACATTTCTTAAAATATTCTTCCTGTTTAAACCTTCCATATCAATACCAACATATTTAATATTCATCTCTGGTATTAATTTAGACTCCATTCTATCAACTGTTCCTATATATAAAATTTCAGAGACTGGTTCCATGTTTTTTATCTTATTTAATATCGCTATCGCTGGATATATATGTCCCCCAGTTCCACCAGCACAAATTATTAAACGCATAATAATTCCTCCTATTTTATATTATGTTATACTTGAACAAAAGTAAATTTATAAATAACTATGTTATTAATAAATTCACTCGAGTAATCTCACGGTTACTCTTTTCTGCTTCATTGGAACTTTTGCTCCTCCACAGACCAGATTCCGATAGTCGCCACCGTACTTATTATTTTTTTATTTTAATTCATTAATAACTATAATTATTATAATATTTTTTTATTCCCTCTGTCAATATATTTATGCTGGCATTAACATCTCTATCTATTTTACTTTTACAATTACTACATTCATACTCTCTTATACTTAAATCCTTAACAAACTCATTCTTTTCTCCACAATGTGAACATATCTGACTACTAGCATAATATCTATTTATTTTTATTATCTTTTTACCTAGCCACTTACTTTTATATTCTAACTGTCTTATTACTTCTCTAAACGATGAATTTATTATTTTCTTTGTTAAAGTTTTATGAGAGTTTTCTATCATATCTTTTCTACTTAAATCTTCTGTTATTATTAAATCATTATCTTTTAATATATCATTTGTTATTTTATGTATATAGTATTTTCTTATATTCTTTATTTTTTCATATGCTCTATTTATCTTATTTATTACTTTTTCTCTGTTATTTGATTCTTTCTTACATCTTGCTAACCACCTATTAAGTCCTTTTATTTTCTTCTCTAACTTTTCAATACTCATCATAGCTTTATATTTTATTCCATCACTTCTTATTACTAAGTTCTTTACTCCTATATCTATTCCAACTACATTATTTAATATAAAATCATCTAATTCTTTTTCTTCTTCTACACATACTGATACATAATACTTACTTCCAACTTTACTTACTGTTACATTTAATATTTTATTATTAAACTCTGACATATTTCTATAGCCTTTTATTTTTATATATCCTAACTTTGGTAGTTTTATTAATCTATTTTTTAAATCCACAACAATATTAGAATAGTTATTTCCTTTATAACTACTCCTAATACATACTGTTTTGTAACTTTCATTATTATATTTCTTTTTATATTTTGGATGCCCATTTCCACTATTAAAGAAACTTAGATAGGCTCTATCTAAATTATCTAGACTTGTTCTTAATGCACAAGAGTCAATTTCTTTTAACCATGGATATTTAGAATATAATGTTTTAATATCTTTTTTCATTTCACCTAAACCATAACTTATACCTTTTTCTTTATATAATTTATCTTTTTTATTTAGAAAGTAATTATATATAAATCTAGAACTACCTAAAAAAGAATTAATCTTATTTTGTTGTTCACTAGTTGGATATAATCTAAACTTATATGCTTTAAATATTTTCACCGTAAC
>JAZUAY010000037.1:0-7996 GCA_045638205.1 Bacilli bacterium | reverse complement strand
AACTTTTAAAGCTTCTTTTTCATTATTATATTTAATATTTATTTTAGTTAAATCCTGAGATTTAATATCTACTCTACTTTCTAATGCTTTACAAGCAAAATAAGATATTACATTATCTAAATTTAAATCATTTATTAAACTATTTAATATATTATTATTAATAGTATAATTAAAAATTAAATTATTATTATTATCAATTAAAGTTGCACCATGATTTAAGATAACATAATCATATTCTAATTTATAATAATCACACTTATCTAAAAAATCTTGATAACTTCTACCCGTTGCAAAAACAAAGATATTACCTTCATTTCTAAATTTATCAACATAAAATTTATTTTTTTCTAAATCATCATCATTAATATAAAAAGTTTGATCATAATCACTAACTAATACTTTCATAAATCCTATATCTACTTTCTATTTTTAACATTCCTAACCATTTTTTTAACAAAAGCAACTGGTTTACTATATATAATATCATCTAAGTCATCTTCTAATTTCTGTTTATATAAAGCTCTAGTTAATGAAACTTCAATAATATTTCCATATCTTACCATTACTTTTTCACCTTTTTTTACTTCATCAATAACAGAGTTATTACCATAACCAAATATTACAAAATCCAAATCATCATCTTCATTAGACTCTTTTAATAATTCTATATTCATTTTATTTAACATATTAATATACCTCAATATTAAAATTTCTATAATAATGGTGCCGATAGTAAGAATTGAACTTACCTCTGATCCTTACCAAGGATCTGTTTTACCACTAAACTATATCGGCAATTGGTATCTGGAATAGGATTTGAACCTATATTTCTGTCTCCGGAGGACAGCGTTTTATCCACTAAACTATCCAGATATTTATGGACTATTCATGTCCATAAGCATTGTATTAAAAATTATCATTCATCAATAAATCAAATATATTTAACACTTTAATGTTTTTAATATTATATTTGTTTTTATCCATTGTTATAATATATTTTTCATTACTGTCAAAATCACAAAATGCATTTATTTCTCTTTCTCTTGTTTTTTCATCAGATAAATCATAGCATACCTGAATATATTTGGTTACATTATTTTTAATAGCTACAAAATCTATCTCACCTTTTTTTGTCTTACCTATATAAACTTTATAATTTTTTGCTAACAAATCATTGTAGACAACATTTTCTAATGCTACAGATAAATTTAATTCTTCTGAATTAGTCTTTATTTGTTTAATTCCTAGATCAGTAGCATAATATTTATTTAAAGTTTTTAAAGTGTTTTTTCCATGTATATCATACCTATATACTTTATTCATAATAAATGTTGAAGTAAAAGCTTCTAAATAATTATATAGAGTATCATTAGCTATTTCATGGTATTCTTTTTTTAAAAAATTTATAACATTATCTCTTGAAAACTCTTTAGATACTGTATCTAATATATACTGTAAAACTTTATTAAAAGAAGCAACATCTTTAATTCCAAGTCTCTCTACAATATCTTTTAATATTATTGAATCATAAACACTAGCAAGATAATTTTCTTTATCAATATTTTTATCAAAAATAAATCTTTGAGGTAATCCTCCCCATTTAAAGTAATCTAATAATGTTTTGTCATAATCATCTGAATTAATTTTATTCATTTCTACTATTTCTTTAAATGATAATGGATTAACTCTAAACGATACATATCTTCCAGATAAATCAGTTGAGAGTTCTAATAAGGTCATCCTACTGTTTGATCCTGTTATAAATATACTATAATCATTTGTTATTCTTAATGAATTAATTCCTTTTTCAAATTCATCAACCTTTTGTATTTCATCTAAAAAAACATAGTATCTTTCTTTATTTAATTTAAGTGATTCTATATAATTAAACAAATCAATAGCATTTTTAATAAAATCATATTTTAATGATTCAAAATTTATATATATAATATTTTGTTCATTTATTCCTGATTCTTTTAGTTCATCAATTATTTGTGTTAATATTACAGATTTTCCACTTCTTCTCATACCATATATTATTTTTATTAAAGATTCAGTATGATAAAAGGCTCTAATTTCAGATAAATATTTTTCTCTTTTAAACATAATTATTAATCACCTCTATATAATTAGAATATCATAAAAAAAAACAATTGTAAAGTTATTCCAGTACAATGGAATAACTTTTTTTAAATTTATTTAAATATTTATGGACTATTCATGTCCATAACATTTTGAACCATTTTTTTCATATTTTCTAACTAAAGTAGCAAGTTTTACTTTACCAGTTTTAGTAAAAATATTACCCACACTTCCTTCAATTTTTTTAATTAGAGAAACATTTACTTTAGAATAATCTATAGTAGTTTTACTAGTCAAAGTTTTATCGTTTATTGTAATATTATTATCATAATATTTTATATTTTTGTATTTAGAAAAAGCTTTTTTATAAGACTTTTCATATTCAGTTAAGATCTTTTCATCTTTAGTTGTAATAGTTTCTATTGAAACAGTTTTTTTAACTATTTCATTTTCATCATAATATAAATCATATCTCATATCTGCAACAATATTACTATTTTCGTCTTTTACATTTCTAGTACAATAAATCATTTTATATTCATCATCGCAACCCGTTATTATAAATATAGAAATAATAATAAAAAGGAAATATAAATTATTTCTTTTCATTTTTAACTTCAATCCCATTATCTTTTAAAGCTTTCTTAATCTCAGCTTGATTTCTTATAATTTTATCCATTTTATCATGTAATTCTTCTAAAATAAGTTCACTCTTTAAATCTATTCTATAATCATTTTGGTTTCTAAGACTATCTTTTTCAGCTTGTCTATTTTGACTCATCATAATAACAGGTGCTTGAAGCGCTGCAAGACATGATAAAAGAAGATTAAGTAAAATAAATGGATATGGATCTATCTCATTACCTTTAAGTAATACTGTATTTAAAAATATCCAAAATAACAAAAATAAAGTAAACCCAATAATAAAGCCCCAACTACCAGCTTTCTCACTTATTTTATCAGCAAGAACATCACCCTTAGTTCTTTTAGCATCTTCTTGTTTTTCAACATCAATTGATATAGGTTGATCAACTAATAAATCAAGAAGTTCTTCTTCATCCTTTTCATCAATATCAGATTGTAATAATTGTTTAACTATTTCTTTTTTAGTTTTTTGAGTCGCCATCAAATCACTCTCCTAATATTATTCTATCAGAAAATATAAAAAAATACCAGTAAAATCATACATTACTGATATTTTTTATAAAAATCACTAAGTTACGATGTAGGTATCAATTTTAACGCATATAGGTTGAAACTCAACCGCGAGCATTGGGTTTTATGCCTGATACCTATGTAATAATTTCCCTCTAGATCCGAAACATCAATATAAATGTGTTGGATAGTCGCCGAACTACGCACTAAATCAACTGCTCGAATCTCGTCAGAAGAACCGTTAGATGGAGGATTTGAAGAAACGAAAACCGCACCTTGCTGATAATCTAATCTGTTATCATTATAACCACCAGAACAGCAATTATTTTCAGCCATACTATATGTCCAAGACGCATTAAACTCTACAGCAGATATTCCTGATAAGTTGATTTTTTCTGAACTGTACCAAGCAGCTTGTCGAGAGCCACAGGTACCTCCATATTTTCTTAAAGTATGTAACTTAGTCACTGAAAAACTATACAGTTTTCCAATGTTGGATGGATTCCCAAAAGTTGGTTTTCCACCTTTCACAAGATGTGTCAGGTGGTATTTTTATGTAGTTATAAAGAGAATCCACCTAAACTACTAGATTAGTTCCTATTTACATTTTAACAAGCATATATATTATTACAAACCCGAACACTAAATTTTTTCAAAAAAAAACAAAAGCATATTATTAATACTTTTATTTTGCTTTACTAGTTCTATTTTCATAACTAACTCTTTGTACAACTGTAAGCGCTGCCACTAAACAAATGGTAAAACTACCTCCATAACTCATAAAAGGAAGCGGTACTCCAGTCATTGGCATTAAACCTAGAACTCCTAATAAATTAACTGCAATGTGTAAAAATATATAAATCGCTACACCATAACACATAGTTTTATTTCTATTTAACCTAGATTTTGTACCTATCCAAAGTATGCGATATAAAACAAATATATATAACAATAATACACCTATACAAAATATCGCCCCCATCTCTTCTACCATAACAGTAAAAATAAAATCAGTATAAGGTTCTGGTAAATATAAATATTTTTGAGTACTTTTACCAAGTCCTTTACCCCAAAGACCACCATTATTAATAGCTATATAACCATTACAAACTTGATTACCTTTATCAAGCAATCTATCACAAGGTCTTTTATAATTAAATCTATCTGATTGTCTTTCTAAAAGAATTGATTTACCACCAAGCATTAAAACTGCACCCATCAATATTATACCAATTAAACCAAAAGTAAGAATTTTAAATTTCATTAATTTAGGTATAGGTTGGCTAAAAAAAATAAGTGTCACAATTATAGTATAAATAATAGTTGTACCAAAATCAGGTTGAATAAATATTAATCCTGCAACAACTGCACAAACTACAATTGGGTATAAAACTACTTTTATATCTTTTAATTTACTTTTTTTAAAATCATAATAACATGCTAACCATACAATAGATATTATTTTGGCAAACTCAGAAGGTTGTATACTAATAGGACCCAAATCAAACCAGCTTACTGCTTGATTTTTTGCTTTTCCAACAACTAATAAAATTACTAAACAAAAAATAACTGATATTAATAATAAAAAAGACAACACTCGATAGCTGGCAGTTTTAAATTTTATTGAAAAAAGAAACAAAATTAATCCACCTACTAAAAATAAAGCTTGATTAATAAAATAATGATATGGACTAATATAGTATTGCATAAAAGCCGTAACATTAGAAGCTGAAAAAACCATCATTAAACCAACTACAAATAATATTATTGTAGTAAATAATAAAGGTTTATCAATGTTTTTCAGAATCTTAACCATATTTTTTAATCCTCCATATTATATATTCTAACACAATTTTTACAATTTTGATATTAGTTTTTTTAATTTTATAAGTTTAAATGTAAAATAAAACTATCACATTTTTAAATGTTTACGAATATTCTATAATAGATACAACAAAAAGGAGGAAATGTTATGTATTATTATGGTGGTGGTTCTTGCGGATGTTCTGGTATGAACACTGCTGCTTATTACCCAATGTATGGTTACGGTTATGGCAATAACAATAATTCTTCATACGCAATTATATTAGTACTATTCATTTTATTAGTTATTGTTATAGGTTCTAGATATTCTATATAAGAGCATCTGCTCTTTTTTTCTTTACAAACATAACTATTTATGATATAATACTCATGTTTAAAGAGGTGGTATAGTATGCTAAAAACAAGAGATATATTAGATGAAAAAGACAAAAGACTTCACCAAGTATCAAAAGAAGTAACTTTCCCTATAAGTAATAAAGATAAAAAAATTATAAACGATATGATTGAATATTTAAAAAATAGTCAAATAGAAGAATTAGCAGAAAAATATGATTTAAGACCTGGAATGGGAATGGCAGCAGTTCAACTTGGAATATTAAAAAGATATTATGTAGTTGTACATGAATATGAAGAAGGTAAATTTAAAAACTATATTTTAATCAATCCAAGAATAATTTCTAATTCAGTAGAAAAAGTCTATGTTGATGAAGGTGAAGGATGCTTATCAGTAAATAGAGAAACAACAGGAATAGTACCAAGATATGCTAGAGTTACTATGGAAGCTTATGATATAGATGGTAATAAACAAATAATAAGAGGCCGTGAAGAACTTGCTGTAGCCTTTCAACATGAACTTGATCATTTAAACGGAATTCTATTTACAGATAGAATTGATAAGAAAAATCCTTATAAAGATGCTAATAATATGAGAGCAATATAAAAATATGAGTTTAAACTCATATTCTTTTTATTATAAAGTATCAACATGTTCATTTAATTTAACACTAACAAGTTTTGAAACTCCTGACTCTTGCATCGTAATACCATATAAAGTATCAGCAAATTCCATTGTTTTTTTCTTATGTGTTATTATTAAAAATTGTGTTTTATTTTTATAATTACTTAAATAATTACCAAAATTATCAACATTAGCTTCATCCAAAGCTGCTTCAACTTCATCAAATAAACAAAAAGGAACTTTTCTAACATTAAGTATTGCAAATAATAAACTAATAGCTGTTAAAGTTTTCTCTCCACCTGAAAGTAAATTAATTGATTTTAACTTTTTACCTGGAGGTGATGCCACTATTTCAACACCAGCAGTAAGCATATCTTCTCCAGTTAACTTAAGAGATGCTCTACCTCCACCAAAAAGTTCACTAAATACACGAGAAAATTCTATATCAATCATTTCATAAGTTTTAGTAAACTCTTCTACTATAACTTCATCCATATCTTTCATAATTTGTAATAAAGTATTTTCTGAAGTTAATAAATCATCTCTTTGATTTTGTAAAAATAAATATCTAGTATTAATTCTTTCAAATTCTTCAATGCTTCTAAGATTAACCATACCAATTTCTTTAATTTTATTTTTATAAATATTAATTTTTCTTTTAGCTTCTTCATAATCAATATCTAAACTATATTCACTTCTTGCTTTCTCATAAGTTAAATTATATTCTTCACTAAGTTTAACAAGCATTGCATCAAGTCTAGTATCAATTTCACTTAACCTAATATTAATATTATTTTCATCACGTTCTAAATTTCTAATTTCTCCAACTTTAAGTTTATATAAAGCATTATCATCATCTATTTTTTTCTTTAATTCACTTATTTCTTCATTTAAATTATTAATCTCTTTACTAATTATTTCTTTTTCACTATTTTTAGATAAATATTTTTCATATAATTCTTTTTCATAGTCAATAGATTTATTACTAGTAATTTTCTCAATTGATTTAACTTCTCTATCTAAATTTTCTAACATTTCACTTAAATATTTTAAGTCTTTAATTTTATTAGATAACTGCTCTTTTAAATTAACATCTTCTAAACTAATTTGAAAAAACTCATTATCTTTTTCACCAATTTTATTATTAATATCAGTTATTTCATCAGATAAATTAGTTCTTTTTTCTAAAAGCTCACTCTCTTGTTTTTTTAGAAATTCAAGTTCTTGATTAAGAACAATTTTACTTCTACCATTATTAATAGAACCACCTGTAATAGAACCACCTACTCTAACCTCATCCCCTTCTAAACTAATAACTTTATAACGTCTATTAATTTTTTTACTAAGTCTACTAGCACTATCTAAATCTTTACTAATTAGAGTAAGACCTAATTGATTATTAATAATAGTTTTATATTTATTATCACATCTAACTAAATCAGATAAAACTGCAATAAAATCATCATCATTTTTAATAATATCTAAAGTATTACTATCAACATATCTATTCTTTATTACATTAATTGGAAAAAAAGTTGCTCTCCCCAAATTATTTTGTTTTAAATAATTAACAGCCATTTTAGCATCAATATCAGTCTCACATATAACAAAATTTTTAATTGGATTAATCGCTATTTCTAAAGCCTTAGAAAAATTAGTATCAACCATTACAACATTACCAATAGTATCATATAAACCATTTAATCTTTCACTATTTAAGATAGTCTTAATATTTTTAGGCATAAACAAATTATTTTCAAGTTCTAATTTTACACTATCAATTTTTCTTCTAACACTAATAATATTATTTTCTACATTAGAGTAATCTCCTCTAAGCATATTAATTTTTTGTTTTAAACTTTCTTTATCTTTATTACGAGATTCAAGCATACTTTTTCTTTTATTAAGTTTATCTTCAATAATCTCAATATCTTTTTTAATTAATAAAAGTTCTCCATTTACATCTTTTAATGCTAA
>JAZUAY010000036.1:0-3461 GCA_045638205.1 Bacilli bacterium | reverse complement strand
TTAAAAAATTTAAATAATTTATTAAAAGAAGAAACAGATAAAAATATTATAAAAAATTTAATAATACATAAATATATAATAAAGTATACATCAGAAGATGAAAAAATAGATATATTAAAAGGTAGTAACAATTTAAAATATTTAAAAGAAGCAGGTTATTTTATACCATTATGTGAGATTTTATATAATCAAAGTATATCAAAACTAATCAATGAATCTATAAATGATATTATAAATATTGAAGATGAAACAGATGATGATTTTTATTTATCAGCTATAGAAATAGCATGTAATGATGCTTTAACAGCCTTTAGTTTATGTAATAATATGGAAGAAAAAGAGACATTCATGAAGACAATAAATAATATATTAAACACATTAATATTAATGTATCCAGAAAAAATAGAATCAAGTAAAATAGCTATTACTAGATATATACAAGTGTTAAATGAAGCATATAAAAAAGAAATAATAGAGGAACAAAAGAATACTATTGAAGTTAGAGATAAGAATATAAAAATAAATGTCAAAAAAGATTTTGAAAGTTTATATTAAAAAAGGGTGAAGCATATGTTATTAGTAAAAGATTTCAAAGATTATGAACTTATAGATGCATCAAAAGGAATGAAATATGAAAGATGGGGTAAATATTATTTATTAAGACCAGATGGAGCAGTTATATGGGATAATGGTAATTTAGAAGAAAAATATAAAGGTAGAATAGATGCTATATATCATAGAAGTAGTCAAGGTGGAGGTTATTGGGAAAATTTAAAGGATATTAAAGAATCATGGAAGATTAATTATAAAGATTTAACATTTAATATAAAGCAGATGGGGTTTAAACACACAGGATTATTTCCAGAACAATCAATTAATTGGGATTTCTTTATAGAAAAAATCAAAAAATCAAAAAGAGATATTAAAGTATTAAACTTATTTGCATATACCGGAGGAGCAACAGTAGCTTGTCTAAAAGCTGGAGCTAGTGTAGTACATGTAGATTCTTCACGTGGTATGGTAGATTGGTGTAAAGAAAATGTAGCATCATCAAATTTAAGTGATAAGAGTGTAAGATATTTAGTAGATGATGTAGTAAAATTTGTAAAAAGGGAAATAAGAAGAGGGAATATTTATGATGCCATAATAATGGACCCACCAAGTTATGGTAGAGGTAAGAATAAAGAAGTATGGAATTTTGAAAAAGATATAGATAATTTGATAAAGTTGTGTATAGATTTATTAAGTGATGATCCATTATTTTTCCAAATCAATTCATATACAACAGGCACATCACCTAAAGCACTAGAAAATATATTTAAATTATATATGAAAAAATATCAAGGTATTATTGAAAGTGGAGAAATAGGAATAAAAGCAAGTAATAATGAACTTATATTACCATGTGGTATTTATGGAAGATGGGAAAAAGATGAAAAAAGATGATATATTATATGAAGATAATAGTATAATAGTAGTAAAAAAGAAAGCAAATGTTTTAAGTCAAGATGATAATACAAAAGATAAATCTTTATTAACAGAAGTGAAAGATTATATAAAGAAAAAATATAATAAACCAGGTAATGTATATATAGGATTAGTTCATAGATTAGATAGACCAGTAAGTGGGATAATGGTGTTTGCAAGAAATTCTAAGTCAGCTGCAAGACTATCAAAACAAATTACAGAAAAAAAGTTTAAAAAGAAATATATTGCAGTAGTAAATGGACTACTAGAAAAAGATGAAGAAACTTTTATTGATTATTTAAAACGAAATGGTAAGAAAACAGAAATATCAAAAGAAAAAGATGGAAAATATTCAGAGTTAAGTTATAAAGTATTAAAAAGGAATAAAAAGAAAAGAAAAACATTAGTTGAAATAGATTTAAAAACAGGAAGACATCATCAAATAAGAGCACAATTCGCTACTCGTGGTTATCCATTATGTGGAGATCAGTTATATGGAAAAGAGGATAAAACAGGGATAGCACTATGTGCCTATAATTTAGAATTTACTCATCCTATAAAAAAAGAGGTAATGACATTTAAAATACCTATGCCAAAAGGTGTTCATTGGGACGATTTTTATTTACAATAATTTTACATGTAAATTATTGTATTTTTTTATGTTTTATATTTTTAATTGCATTTATTTAATTTTTCTGATATTATAGAATTATATAAAATAAAGATAAAAGGGAGAAGGAATAATTATGTTTTCATTAGAATGGTTTATAACTCCTGCAGGTATATTTATGACTGTTGGAGTATTATTACTAATAATTGCATTAGTAATATTTATAGTTACAAAAAATAAAGGTAAAAAAGATAAAAAGAAAGAAGGAAATAATGTAGCACCTGCAGAACCAACCATAACAGCGGTACCATCAGGACCAACACCAATTGATGCAAATGTGGCACCAACTGCAGTAGAACCAGCACAACCTGTTGCAACACCTGATATGGCAATGCCTATGGATAATGGCGTAGCACCAGTAGCAGATCCAGTAGCATCAGGTATGGCAACAGGAGTAGAAGTACCAAATGTATATTCAACAGATCCAGTAGATAATAATGCAGGATTAGGACAAGACATGAATAATATGGCAGTAGGTATGGAAGTACCACAAGTTGAATTACCAGATGCTGTAGATAGTAGTGCAGTTCAAACAATGGATACTCCTGAAATACCAAATGTATATTCACAAGATATACCTGCACAAAGTGTAGTAGCAGACCCAGTTGCACAACAACCAGTTGAAGTCCCAGCAGTGCAACCAGAGGTTCAAATGCCTGAACAACAAGTAGTACAACCAGTACAAGATAATAATATAAATAATGGAACTATACCAGTTCCATCAGTAGAACAAGTAATGCCAGAAATAACACCAGGGCAACCAGTAGAACAAGTTGCAGCAGCACCAGTTGATGTGGCACCACAACCAGCACCATATGGTGGAGCAGAAATGACAGTACCAAGTTTTACTGAGCAACAAGCAACACAACCACAAATATATGGTGGAGCAAATCCACTAGAAAACACACAACAAGTTGCAATATCTGATATAACAGCTGGAATGAATAATGCAACACCACAACCAGAAATTCAACAACCTGTAGTAGAACAACCAACACCAACAGTAGAACCAGTTGCAACAATGCCAGAACAACAAGTAGCAACACCAAATTATGCAGCACCAAGTCAAGGGGCTGAAATGCAAGCACCAACACAATCAAATCAAGCTGCATATCAAGCAGCAGGACAACAGGTACAAATACCAAATATAAATAATCAATAAAAACTGGTCAATAAGATCAGTTTTTTTATTATATATATATATTTACTATTACAAAATTTCAAAGTATTTATAAATAATATTGCAAATATTATTAATCTAAAACAAAATAAAAATCTTAAAGTATGTTACTTTAGGATCTTAGCTCTATAATATAGATTTTAT
>JAZUAY010000035.1:0-9385 GCA_045638205.1 Bacilli bacterium | reverse complement strand
TTTAACAGTTAATCAAGTCATTAGAGCTACAGAATTTGAAGTAGGAGATTATGTACAAATGACACCATCATACGTTGGAAGTTATACACCAACAACTGATAGTAATAGTCCATATTATACAGGAACAAGTAGTCCGGGAAGTATAACTCCTAATGAACTAATCCAATGGGTAGTAATTAAAAATGATGGAACAAATATTGAAATGATATCTAAGAATGTTTCTTCCTCTAAAATTTATATATTTGGAAGAAATGCTGGTTGTATTAAATCAATATTAGATAATATTGTAAGTAAATATGAGAACCAAGCTTTTACTAATGGATATAGATCTTTTGGTAGTATAGAAAACTGCACGTTGTGTAATACAAATGGAGATGATATTTGCTATCAACAAGATTTGCAATTAATAACATCAGTCATAGGTTCTTCAATAGCAATTGATAATAATGGAGTGCCTAATGATTATTGGACTGCTTCAATGTATTATTCTACTCATGAGTGGTATTTTAAATATATTAATACGCAAGGTTCTATGACCCGAACAGCTGCTTCAATCAGAGGTAATGGTAGTACGTTTGGAGCATCTATTCGTCCAATATTATCATTAAAACCAACAGTCAAAGCATTAGGAAATGGTACTGAAAATAATCCATGGATTCTAATAGAATAATTATTTATAGTATCTCATTCTCGAGATACCTTAATAGCAGGTAGATAATTTATCTATTTGCTATTAGGGTTACATTTTGCAAATTAAAACTATATGGACCTTGTTTTAATTTCTACTCACACTTCGGTGTAACTCTAAAAATGCAGAATAGATTTTTCTATTCTGTTTTTTTACAAATCTTTTAACTTTTTGCGAAAATATATAGTGGAGGCGGTATTTTATGAATTTTTACGAAGAAATAAAAACACAAACAATTAACAACAAAGTAACAAAAAAAGTTAGGGATTACAGTAAAAATAGAAGTCATTTAACTACTTATTATAATGTAGGTAAATTACTTGCAGAAGTAGTTAAAAATTATGGAGAAGGCATAATTAAAGAATATTCCAAGAAATTAACAAAAGAATTTGGAAAAGAATATACTTTTACATCATTAATTTGAATGAAGAAATTTTACATTTTATTTGGTATTGAGAAAGTTGCGCCACTTATGCAACAATTGAGTTGGAGTCATTACATAGAATTATTATCATTAAAAGATAATGATGCAATTAATTATTATATAAGTTAATGTGTAAAATTAAATTTAAGTAGGAATGATTTAAGGAAAAGGATAAAATCTAATGAGTAAGAAAGATTACCAAATAAAACAAAAACTAAAATTAAAAAAAAGCAACAAAGGTAGAAGATTTTATAAAAAATCCTATTTTAATAAGTTCAAATAAGTTTGAAGAAATCATAAATGAAAAAATATTACAAAGACTTGAAGATATTCCATCATTTTTAAAAGAATATAAACTAATATAATAAAAAAAGTACTCTAATTAATAGTTTTTGCATAAACTAAATTAGAGGAGGGATAACATGGCAAATTTCCGTGAAATTGTTACTAAAACAGTTATAGGTAAAGGAAAGAAAAACTTTACTACAACTTCTAAAGTGAATTTACCAACACCTGCATCAACAATTTTAGGATGCTGGGTAATTAACCATAATTTTAAAGGAGATAAAGTAGGAGATAAAGTAAATATTAATGGTAGCTACGATATTAATATTTGGTATAGTTATGATAATGATACCAAAACTGATGTAGTAAAGCAAACTGATAATTATAATGAAGTAGTAACTATTAAAAATAATAGAGATGTAGTTAATGAAGAAGTAATAATAAGAAGTTTAAAAAATCCTAATTGTGTAAAAGTTGATATTGATGATAATGATTTAGTATATACTGTGGAAAAAGAATTAGGAATAGAATTAGTAGGAGATGAAAAAGTAAAAATTGAAACTAGTGAAGAAGAAGATCCATGGGATGAAATAATTGATGACCCTGAAGAAAAAATTGATAGTGTAAAAGAAGACTATATAGATGATAAAGAAACTATATAGTCTTTTTTGTAAAAATATGTAAAAAGTAGTTTATTAAATTTGCACCAAGTGTTATAATAACAAATATTCAGGAGGAATATTTATGAAAATAGGAAATATTAATGAACAAGCTTTTTTGAAAAATAATAATTTAATAATAAATAAAGAAAAAAGTAAAGAATTAACAAAAAATAAACCATCTATTAAGAAAAAGCATATTAAAAGTGAAATAAAGGTTAATAAAGCTCTAGAAGAAATAGAAAAAAATCATAATTATTCATGGGCAGAAGAAGTATATAATAGAAATAAAGACGAATTAGATAAACCAATGACATATTATAGAGGTTATGAACAAAGTGGACAAAAAGTATTTAATGATGCTAATAAGTTTGCTAACACACTTGATTATTTAGGAATAAAAAAAGGTGATGAAATACTTTTATGTATGTCAAATACCCCAGAACTTTTAAAAATACTTTTAGGAGCATCTAGACAGGGAGTAATAGTAAATTTAATATCTCCATCATTTGATAAAGATTTTATAAAAGAAACAATAGAAAAAAGTGGAAAAAAATTATTTATTGCAACTGATGACAAGTATGCAGAAATAGAATCTTTAATAAACAAAATGACAGTTAAAAATAAAGTAATTGTATCACTAACAGATTCATTAGAAAGTAGTATTTATCCATATAAAGAATATGATGATAAATTTTATCCTTTTAGAAATAGAGTAGATGACTTTAAGAAAAGTGATGAAAGTATTTTAACGTTTTCCGAATTTTTAAATATTGGAAAAATGCATAGTGCTAAAAAAGCTGATGTAAAGCTAGATGACCCATTTACAATAACATACACATCAGGATCAACTGGATGGCCAAAAGCGATAATTCATTCTTCTAGACCATATATAACTATCGCAAGATTTCATGATCCAGATCTTTCAAGGATGCCAGCGATGAGAAATATGAGAGGTCATGCTCACTTACCAACAACATCAAATACTAATATCGCATCAAGTATATCAGACACATTATGTCAAAAATGTACTGTAGCATTTGAACCAATATATGACATAAATTTTTATCCATATAGCCTATTGATAAATCAACCAGGATTTTCAAATGCAACAAGAAGTTTTTTAGTAAACATGGTAAAAGCCTTTGATGAAGACCCATTGTTAATAGGTCATAAATTACCATTTGCAATTAACTATGTTGCAGTAGGAGAAGACATAAGTAAAAACGAAGAAGAATTTATTAATAGAGGTTTGAAAAAGCTAGAAGCTGGAAGTAAAGCATTACCAAAACCATTAAGTCCAATTAAAGTATCAGTAGGTGGTGGTAACTGTGAACAAGGAGGACTTTATTTCACCTTATTTAAGAACTTAAGAGAAAAATTATCAATAAATAAAGATCAAAGATATGATTTTGGACTAATACCATTTCAAATGACAAACTTTGCTATCTTAAGAGATGACTTAACAGAATGTGATTATAATGAATTAGGATTATTAGTTGCCACATCACCATGTAATATGGTAAAATATCGTGATAATGAGGAAGCTACAAAAAATTATTATATAACAGATGCCTATGGTAGAGTTTGGGGAAATACAAATATTTATTCATATGTAAACAAAAATGGTAACGTTGTTTTAAAAGGAAGAAAAGATAGTGTAACTAAATTAGATGATGGAACTAAAATACCAAATTTTTTAATAGCAAAAGCTTTACAAGATCATATAAAAGAAATATTATCATGTGAAGTAGTAACAGTAAATTATAATGGAACAGATTTCTTTGTAGCACATTATGAAAGACTTCCACATGCTGATACAATATATGAAAAATTAGCAGATGTTTCTAAAGAAATATTTATGAAAGAAATTTATGATAAACTATTATTTGAAGAACATAGTAAAAACAATTTATATCCATTAACCAGCAGTGGCAAAAGAGATGTAAAAGCGCTAGTTGAAAAAGGAATTTCTAAAAAATCTGTTAAACCATTTCCTAGAGGAATATCAGAAGTTCTACTATATAAAGGAAAATATTATGCAAATAAATATATTGAAGAAATTGCTAAAGAAAAAATTAATAAAAAAACACAAAAATTGCTATATAAATAGTAATTTTTTTCTATTTATGTTAAAATAATTACAAAGAATAATAAAAGGAGAGTTTTATGACGATAGGTTTAATAGCACCAACAGTATGCTTGGCATTTAGTTTAATATTAAATGTAATATATTTTAATAAAGAAAGATTAAATAACTTTGAAAATAAAATATACAAATACTTATTATTAACAAACTTTTTTTCATTATCATTTGAATTTTTAAATACATATTTTACATATAACAGAACAGCTTTAATAAGTGATGCTATAATAAAAATATATTTAATAATACTTGCAACCTATATAATACTTTTATCAATGTATATATCAGTAGTATCAAAAAGTTTTTCAAAAAATTCAAGAAAGATGGCTAAAAAAATATATTCTATAACATACATTATATGGATAATATTTATAGTATTTGGTAAAGTAGAATTTATAACAACTTCTATGGGAGCAAGCGCAGCAGGAAGTAGTGTAGCAAGTGTATACGTTTTTAGTACAATAATGTTTATATCATGGATAATAAATATTTTAACACATGTTAAAAATGAATATAGAAATAAATATGCTCCATTTGTATTATATTTAGTCTTTTCATCAATTGTATCAATAATTCAAAAATATTATCCAGGACTTCTTTTAGTAACACCAATGGAAACTTTAATAGTATTTATAATGTATTTTACAATTGAAAACCCAGATATGAAAATGATAGATACCTTAGAGGTAGCTAAAGATGAAGCTGAAAAAGCAAATAATGCTAAAAGTGACTTTTTATCAAGTATGTCACATGAGATTAGAACGCCACTTAATGCCATTGTTGGCCTATCACAAGATATGAAAGAAGTAATTGATACTAATATGGAACAAGCCAAAGAAGATGCCGATGATATTATAAGTGCATCAAATACACTTTTAGAAATAGTTGGTAATATTTTAGATATCAATAAAATAGAATCATCTAAAATGGAAATAACAGAAAGTGAATATAATTTCAAAGAAGAATTAAAAACACTAGCAAGAATAGATTCAACTAGAATTGAAGATAAACCAATTGATTTTGTTTGTGATATATCAGAAGATATCCCAGATATATTAATTGGTGATAAATTACATATAAAACAGATAATAAATAATTTAATATCAAATGCTTGTAAATATACAGAAAAAGGAAAAATTAATGTAAGTGCCAAATGTAAAAATACGACTGATGTATGTAATTTAGAATTAATAGTAGAAGATACAGGTAGAGGTATAAAAAAAGAAGATATTGATAAATTATTTAGTAAATTTGAGCGACTTGATGTTGAAAAAAATGGAACCACCGAAGGAACAGGTTTAGGCCTAGCGATCACCAAAAGATTAATAGAGATGATGAAAGGAACTATAAAAGTAGAATCAGTATATAAAGAAGGTTCTAAGTTTATTGTTAACATTCCACAAAAAATAGGTCTTAGAAAATCTAAAATGGATGAGATTGTAATTCATAAAAAAGATATAAATGAAACAAAAGAAGAATTAAATACTCCACAAGAAAAAAATATTGGAAGTAAAAAAATACTTATAGTAGATGACAATAAACTAAATTTAAAAGTAGCAACACGTGCCTTACAAGATTTTGATTTTAACATAGAAACATGCGATAATGGTGAAGAATGTATAGAAAAAGTAAAAAAAGATAATAATTATGATTTAATATTAATGGATATCATGATGCCTATAATGGATGGTGTTACAGCATTAAAAAAATTAAAAGAGTTAGATAATTTTAAAACACCAGTAATTGCCCTAACTGCAGATGCCCTTAATGGAGCAAAAGAAAAATATGAAAGTGATGGCTTTATTGATTATATAGCAAAACCATTTAATAAAGAAGAAATAAAAGAAAAAATAGAAAAAATATTTAATAGCAGTAATAATGATGTTGAAGAAATATTATAAAATATTGACATATAACAAAAATTATTAAAAATAGGTATTGAAATATATTAATTTTATTGATAAAATTAATATATAATAGAGGTGCTTTATGGAAAATAGAAATAGATTAGAAGATGTAGACAAAACAGGATTATTTGTTATATTATTCCTATTATTCATACTAGTTATTTTAGTAATAGGAGTATCATACCAAGTATTCTCATATGCTGGAAATAATAATGGCAGTAAAAACGGTAGTGGTATTTTTGGACAAATTATAGGAAGTGATGGAACTAGTGGTGATACAACAACTACTACAAATGGTGGTACAACAACTATAACACAAAGCTTTTATGATAACAGTAATATTTTTACTGATGGAACAGTAACTTTAGTATTTGTTGAAGGAATAAATTCAATAAATATTACAAATGCCATGCCAATAGCAGATGAACAAGGTAAAAAAATGCTTAAACCAAATGAATATATGGATTTTGTAGTTTCAGTTGATATAAGAAGAAAAAGTAAAGTTGATTTTCAAGTTGCAGCGATAAAAGATAACACATCAACATTACCAAATAATGCTGTAAAACTATATTTACAAAAAGGAGTAAATTCAATAGTTAATCATGAAGATGCCATGGCACCTACAAAGTATACACCATTAAGTAAATCAAATGAATTTAACACTCCAGCAGGAGCTATGGTAATGGATGAAGAATCAACAACACAAACTACAATATATAATTATAGATTAAAAATGTGGGTTGCAAATGATTATGAAGTTGAAAATACTAAAAAGTATTTTACAGTCAAAGTAGGAGTCTTTGCAAAAGGAGATAGAACAAAATAAATTCTATCTTTTTTTTTACTATTTTTTTTGATAAAATAAAAGAGGAGGTTAAATTATGAACAACAAAATAATTAGTGAAATTGCAAGCAAATTAAATATAACAGAAAAACAAGTAAGCTCTGTATTAAGCATGTTAAGTGAAGGAAATACCATACCATTTATTGCAAGATATAGAAAAGAAAGAACAAATTCACTTGATGAAGAACAAATAAAAAAAATAAATGAAGTATATGTTTATCAAAATAATTTGTTAAAAAGAAAAGATGACGTTATAAGGTTAATTGATGAAAAAGGCCTTTTAACAGAAGAATTAAAAAGAAATATTTTAAATGCTGAAAAATTAATAGATGTAGAAGATTTATATAGACCATATAAAGAAAAGAAAAAAACAAAGGCACTTGATGCTATTAAATTAGGACTTGAACCATTAGCCAAAATAATAATGTCTTTTCCATCAAATGGAAGTTTAGAAAGTATTAGTAAAAATTTTATAAATGATAAGGTAAAAGATACAGATTTTGCCATTTTAAATGCATCATTTATAATTAGTGAATGGATAAGTGATAATGCATATTTTAGAAAGTATATAAGAAATTACATATACAATAATGGTAGTATAAAATCAAAATTAAAGAAGAATGCAAGTGATGAGAATAAAGTATATGAGATGTATTATGATTTTTCAGATAAAATTAAATATATGAAAGCTTATAGAACAATGGCAATAAATAGGGGAGAAAAGGAAAAAATATTAACAGTATCACTTGAGTATGATAAGGATTATATAAAAAAATATTTAGAAGAAAAAGTTATAAAAAATAAAAATTCATTTGTAGTAGATGTTGTAAAAAATGCTATATTAGATAGTTTAAAAAGACTTGTTTTACCAAGTATTGAAAGAGAAATTAGAAGTGAGTTAAAAGAGAGTGCTGAAGATGATTCAATTATAAACTTTTCAAATAATTTAGAAAAGTTATTAATGACACCACCAATGAAAGAAAAGACTGTATTAGCACTAGATCCAGCATTTAGAACAGGATGTAAATTAGCAGTAATAGACAAAACTGGAAGACCACTTGAAATAGCGGTTATTTATCCAACAGAGCCACATAATGATATTGAAGGCTCAAAAAAGAAAGTGTTAGAGCTAATTAATAAATATGATGTTGAATTAATTGCAATAGGTAATGGAACAGCATCACGTGAAAGTGAATCATTTATTGCAGATACTTTAAAGGAATGTAATAAGAAAGTAGAATATATTATTGTAAGTGAAGCCGGAGCCAGTGTCTATTCAGCAAGTAAAATAGCAATAGAAGAATTCCCAGATTTAACAGTTGAGAAAAGATCTGCTATAAGTATTGGTAGAAGATTACAAGATTCACTCGCAGAACTTGTTAAAATTGATCCAAAAAGTATAGGTGTAGGCTTATATCAACATGATGTAACACCAAAAAAATTAAATGAAGCATTAAACTTTGTTGTAGAAAAGGTAGTAAACGAAGTAGGGGTAAATATAAATACAGCTAGCAGAAGTTTACTTTCTTATGTATCTGGATTAAATAAAAAAGCAATTGATGAAATATTAAAACATGGAAAGTTCTCATCGCGAAAAGAAGTAGAAAAATTAAAAAGTATGACACCAAAAGTATATGAACAGTCAATTGGTTTTTTAAGAATACCAGAAGGAGAAAATAAATTAGATAAAACATCTATCCATCCAGAAAGTTATGATATAGCCTTAAAATTATTGGAAAACATTAATCTAACAGTAGATGATATAGGTAGTAAAAAGCTAAAAGAAAAGTTAGTTGATATTAATTATCAAAAATATATAGAAAAATTAAATACAGATAAATATACATTAGAAGATATAGTGAAAGCATTAATAGCACCAGGAAGAGATCCAAGAGATAATATGCCAAAACCAGTATTAAGAAGTGATATCCTACATATAGAAGATTTAAAAGAAGGCGACAAATTAGAAGGCACAATAAGAAATGTAGTTGACTTTGGTTTATTTATTGATATTGGCCTAAAGAATGATGGTTTAGCACATATATCAAAATTATCAACTGAATTTATAAAAAATCCAAGAGAATTATTTAGTGTTGGTGATATTGTTACATGTTATGTAGATGATATTAACCTAGAAAAAAATAAAGTAAGTTTAAGTTTAATAAGATAAAAATTGATAGTTTAGCAACTATCAATTTTTACAATTAAATGTATTTTAAAATTTCATTCAAAAGTTTTTCATCTTCAATTTTAGTAATAGCAAAACATTTCTTACCTAAATCTTTGAATGATGCACCACAGTGATACAGAATCTTTTTATCTATAACTATAAATCTATCATGAAATTTATTATTTATTTTTAATGTAATATTATTATATTGTTTCTTGTAGTTTGTATAATCTCTATTATTATATTTATTAGTAATTATATT
>JAZUAY010000034.1:0-3397 GCA_045638205.1 Bacilli bacterium | reverse complement strand
GTCACCGTAACTACTGGAAATAATACTGCAGTTGGTTATGAAATTTCTGCAGTAAAAGATCCAAACTCAACTTTAGAAAATAATGATGTAAGAATATATTTAGAAAAGAGTACCTCAGGAGCAGAGGGAACATATTCTTCTGTATTAGAACCAACTGGATTTAGTCCTATTAATGCTACAACTGAAATAGGAACACCAGCAGGAGAAATGTTACTTCATAGTGATAGTACAACAACAACCAGAACAGATTATTATATCTTAAGAATGTGGGTAGCAGAAAGCTATCTTGTAACAGGAGAAAGTAAATTCTTTACAATAAAAGTAAATGTATATGGAACAGATTCACATATAAATACCAGTGGAATAAGTTTAAATAAGAATAGTTTAACATTAGAAGAAGGAGAAAGTGAACAGTTAAGTGCAACAGTACTTCCAGAATATGCAACAAATAAGAATGTGACATGGGAGTCAAGTAACACAGATGTAGCAGTAGTAGATAGTGAAGGAAATGTCACAGCACAGAGTATTTCAGGAACAACAGCAACAACAACAATCACAGCAACAGATAGTAAGGGGCATTCAGCAACATGTACAGTAACAGTAAATAAACCAGAACCAACAGGAGTTGAGATAGAAGATAATATAACAGAACTAAATCTGATAGCACCAGGACAGGCTAGTGGAGAAACTACAGAAGGAAGTAGTGCAATACTAGAAGCAGGAACAACCCCAGCAAACGCAAACTCAAATGAAGTAGAGTGGACAACAAATGATAGTGATGTTTTAGATATAGAAAAGTATACAGATGCTAATGCCAGTGGCACAGGAAGTAGTAAGAGTGTAGTAGCAAATAAAGTAAAAGTAACAGCAAAAGGAGCGGGAAGTGCAACCTTAACAGTAAAAAGTGCAAGTAATCCAAGTGCACCATCAAAAAGTATTACAGTAACGATTGAGGACCCAGAATCAACAGGATTAAGTATAGATAAACCAAATGTAACAATAGATAGAAACTCAAGTACAACAATTACTGCAACATTAAACTTATCAAACTCAAGAGATAAGACTATATATTGGACAAGTAGTGATAGTACAAAGGCAAGTATAAGTTGTACAGGAGAAAGTACAAATTCAAGTGGAGAAATAGAAACAACAAGTGCAAGTGTTACATGTACAGTAACAGGAGTAGCAACAGGAAGTACAACAATAACAGCGCGTGATGCTAAAGGAAATACTGCAACAAGTGTAGTAACAATACAAAATGAACTAGCAAATTATATAAGTTTATCAAGTGATGCAGAAATAAAAGTAGGAGCATCACATATATTCCAAGCCAGTGTAACCCCATCAGATGCAAGAGATATATCAAGTATCACATGGACAAGTAGTAATCAGAGTGTAGCAACAATACCAAATAGTTGTGCAGGAAGTACAATATGTGAGATAGAGGGATTAGATGAAGGGACAACAAATATTACAGTAACAATAGGAAGTTTAAGTGATACAAGCCAGTTAGATGTAATACCTGCAGAAGTACCAGCAACTAGCTTTGCAGTGGGAGATTATGTTTACATGGTACCAAGTTATGTAGGAAGTTACACACCATCAACAGATTCAAGTAGTCCATATTATACTGGTACTTCTAGCCCTGGAAGTGTCACCCCAAGTGAATTAACAAAGTGGGTAGTAATCAAAAATGATGGAGAAAGTATTGAAATGGTATCAAAAAATGTATCAAGTACAACAATAACTTTTTATGGACAAACAGGATATAAAAATTATGTAGGAGCATTAAATAAAATAGCAGAGCAATATAGGAATAATACATATACAAATGGTTCAAGACATATGGGATGTTTAGTCGGATCCTCAATAGAACAATGTTCTGACTTGTGCTCAGGTGATTCTTATTATGAAACAGATATTAATTTAGTTAAAAATGCATTAAATACACAAGATAACGGTTTGCTAATAACATCAACTGCAACCGGTAGTTCTAATGGAAGTTATTATTTAGCATCACGCGACTTAAATGGTGGCGGTTCTGGTTCCCATAATTACTCTATACGATTTGTTTCTTTATCCGTAGGTAATACAGGTGTTACGGGAATCTATGACCCTGACTATCATAACTCAGCAACTTATTCTTTATATATTCGTCCAATTCTTTCTCTAAAACCAACAGCTAAAGCTGCTCCTAGTGGAGATGGTTCAGCTAATAATCCATGGGTATTAGTAAGATAATTTCTGTTAAACATTCTTTTCTTTTTTCTATTAAATGATTGAAAAAATAAATTATTTATGTTAAATTAATATTGTAAGTAAAACTTACATAAAATAAAAAAAGGAACGCTTGATTTTGTAGTTCAAGTGTTACCTCAAATTTCTTTTTGGTAAACACCTGTATCATAAGATGCAAGTGTTTTATTATACCGAACCCCACTGATGTATATCTAATTGCTTTATCTATAAAGGATTAATATAATAATAATTACGATTAGTGCGCATACTAGGAAGTCAACTTTTTTCATAACTAGCCCCCTTTCCAAGAGGCAACACTTTTTATCAAACGTTCCTTAATTATTTATACTAGCATAAAAACATTTTACATACAAGTGTATTATATAAAATTTTATAAAAAAATGTACTTTAATATAAAATACATTTTTTTGTTGATATATAATAAAATTATTTTCTTAAAGTATGTAACTTTAAGAAAGTCCCTCTATAATATAGATTTTATCACATTTTTTTCTAAAATAAAATAGTTTTTTATAATAAATATTTTTGGTCAAATGATTTTTATTTATTATATAATAGTATATTTTTTTATTTTCTCAAAGTTACATACTTTAAGAAAATAGGGAGCGTGTATTATATGATAAAAATAAATAAAAAAGAAACTATTATATCAATTGTAGCATTATTATTCATAATGCTTGTTGTAGTAGGAATAACCTATGCAGCATTTAATTATACTGGTTTAGGTACAAAAAGTAATAAAGTAACTACAAGTACCATAACAATGAATTATAACGAGGCTACAAATGGGATAACTCTAACAGATGCTTTTCCAATATCAGATAATGATGGTAAACAGTTAACTGGAGAGGGAAGAACGTTTAGTTTTACTGTTACCGTAACAACTGGAAATAATACAGCAGTAGGATATGAAGTAAGTGCAGTGAAAGATAACACATCAACTTTAGGAAATAATGATGTTAGAATTTATTTAGAAAAAAGTACCAGCGGAGCAGAGGGAACATATTCTTCTGTATTAGAACCTACAGGATTTAGTGGGGTTAATGCAACAACAGAAATAGGAACACCAGCAGGAGAGATGTTGTTACATAGTGACTCAACAACTACAACAAGAACAGATTATTATATTTTAAGAATG
>JAZUAY010000033.1:0-10937 GCA_045638205.1 Bacilli bacterium | reverse complement strand
TTTTTTTACAAATCTTTCTTTTTTTTGCGAATATATATAGTCCAGACTGTTGGAAACGATTATATGTTAAAAAAATTGATATTTGTTTTTTCTTTAATTTTTATTATTTCAAATGTCTATGCATTTGATACTAATAATAACTATATTATATTTAATAATGAAACTTTTAGAATTATTTCAGAAAATAAGATTATTAAAAACAATTCTATTGGTAAATATTCATTTGATGTTAGTGATAATAATATGTTTAAATATTCTAGTTTAAGAAAAGTTTTAAATTTTAAATATTATTATAGTATTAGCAAGCGCTATAGAAAATTAATTAAGAATAAATTATGGGATGATGGTAGTATTAATAAAATTGGACTTATTACTATGAATGAATATCTAAGTGCTAATAAAAATAAAAAATGTAGAAATCTTGATTATTATTATATGTATGAAGATAAATGTAGATTAACAAACTCTTTTGATAATATGTTTAATGATACTAGCTGGTGTTTAACTAGTGAAGGAAATACTGTCTTTTATATAGGAAATACTTTTTTTCCTGATTTTATGCCTCATGAACTATTAGATGTTCATCCAGTAATTTACTTAAAAGATAATGTTAAATTTATTGGGAAAGGTAGTTTAAAGAATCCATATAAAATAACACAATAAAAAGGAGAAACACTCTCCCTTTTTTAATTATTACTTTGTATTTTATCTAATGTCTTTTTAATAGTTTTACAATCAACATTATTGATTTTGTACCATCCATATTTAGTCATTTCTAAATATGTATTAGCTTGATGTTTCAATGTTTCATCTAAACCACTTTTTAAAAGATTTCTAATATCATTGTTGGAACTTTCAAGTGTTCCATGTACATATACTTCTATTGTACTCTTTAATATTAATAAATAATTATCCATTAATATTTGATCAGTCATTACTTTTATCCTCCAAAATCTTTAATAGTTTTTTCATCATTTGTTCATGTTTCTTTACTTCTTTTTTTAAAAATGATATTAGTTTTTTATCTTCTAAATTATTAATTGTATCATTTACTATTGCAATGATATTTTTTTCATGACCATAAGCATCTTCTATATATAATAATTCTTTTTGTGTCATATTATCCTCCCTCACTATTATTATGGATAATAAATACTATTTTTATTCATACAATTTAATATGAATAAGATTAAATTTTTTATTATAATTATTGCTTTTATTTTAGCTTTTCCAATACATTTTATATATAACCTATTTCCAAATTTATTTACAAGTATCTTTTTTCCAGTTAATGAAAGCGTATGGGAACATATGAAAATTATTTATACTTCTATTTTATTATCTAGTGTTATAGAATACTTTATTTATAAATATAAAAATATTAAAGTAAATAATTTTTTAATATCTATACCTATTATTAGTATTTTTGGTATTGTTTTTTATCTTATTGTTTATAGTATTATCTCTTTATTTATTCCTCATAACTTATTTATTTCTATTATTCTTTTATTTATTACTTTTGTTATATGTCAAGTGATTAGCTGTTACATAATGAAGTTTAAACCTATTAAAAATCAAAAAATTATTGGAATCATTTTAATAGAAATATCCTATTTTATATTTATTTATCTTACTTATAATCCTATTAAAATACCAATACTAATGGATCCACAAACTAACACTTATGGTATACAAAAAAGATAGATATTGTAGACAAATATATTAATTTGTGATATATTAAATATGTCAAGGAAACTTGCATATAATAAAAAGGACATCCAGTTTGAAGCGTTGGATGAAACCTTTTAGGGTTTATCGCCTAACACTCCGTTAGGCGAGTTTTTTTATATTATTGCTAGTAATAGCAATAATAATAAAAAGAAGATTATCATGATTAGCGAAAATATAAGCAAGTCTTTTTTTATCATAATTACCACCGCCTTCCTTTTACAGAATTTGGTCTCACCCAACAACTAAATGTCCTATGTATAATATACTATATATAATTATTTATATCAATAGTTTTATGCTATATTCACAAACTTTTTTTCGATATCAAAAAAAAGTAGCACTAGCTACTTAATAGTTTTTTAAATTCTTTTAAAAATGTATCTATATCTTCTTCTTTAGTTAAATGAGATATACTTATTCTTATTGAATTTGATGCAAGAGCCTCATCATGTGTAATAGCATAAACTGACTTTGATGGCATATTACCTAGGGAACATGCTGTTGTAGTTGATAAATAAATTTCTTTTTCTTCAAGTTTTTTTAATATATCTTTGGTATCTTTATTAATTAAACTTATATTAAATGTACTTGGTATTGAGTTTTTGGGACTGTTTATATGAATGCAGTCAATACTATCTAACTCACTCCTTAATTTGTCATTTAATTTTTTCATGTAATTATATCTGTCATCTAAATTACTAATCGCTATTTCAAAAGCTTTTCTTAAAGCGATAACATTTGCTGTTACCGGTGTACCACTTCTATAAATACTTGTTGATTTACCTCCATGGATTAGTGGTGTTAATTTTATATTGTTTCTATTTATTAATACTCCAAAACCATTTAATCCATAAAATTTGTGTGGAGCGAAAGTTATAAAATCAACATTAGTATAATCAATTTTTACTTTACCAATGGCTTGTGTTGCATCTGTATGAAAGATAACATTGTTAACTTTGGCAAGTTTTGCAATTTCTTCAATAGGTTGTACTGTACCTAGCTCTGAGTCTACAGCACAAATACTTATTAATATTGTCTCATCATCTATTTCTTCTTTTAATTTTTCTAAATCAATTAATCCTTTTTCTGTAAGTGGAATTATGGCTACATCAAAACCGTTTGAAGTTAGATAGTTTACTGGTGCTACTACACTTGAATGCTCCACCTCTGATATTATTATCTTACCTTTTTTCTTTCTTTCTGCTATTCCCTTTATTACTAGATTATTAGACTCACTTGATCCACTTGTATATATGACACTTTCTTTATCACAATTAAAGTAGTTACTAATATAGCTACTAGCTTTATCAATTTCTTCACGTGCCATTTTTCCTAAATAATGAGAACTATTAGGATTTGCTGTATATTTTCTTGTTGCCTCTATAAAACTTTCTAATACTTCTTCATCTACTGGGGTATTAGCTGCATAATCTAAATATATCATTTTAACACTTCCTTAAAAATTTAACATTAACCATTCTGGTTTTATTAATAAAAGTAGACCCATTAAAATCATTATGATACTACTTACTAATGTACATAATTTATTATATTTATTTGTTACACCTGTAGCTTGTAAGGTTACCATTGATATAGTAAATACTATTAAATCATCTAACATATAAAATAATATATATAGTAATAAATAAATAATTCTTCCTGCTCCTGTTATTTTATTTAATGTTAATATTTCTGTAAATATCATTGGAAAGCCTAGGGAACATGCTAATTCTATTAAGTTAACACTTGCTGCTAAGGCAATAACTCCTACTACCCCTAGTATGAAACTTTTGCTTTCGGTAATATTTTTTATCTTTGTTATTAGTTTTTTTCGTTTCTTATCATCTATTACTACACAACCATTTTCTTCATCTCTTATTTTTAAATATTTTCTAAAATTGTAAATTCCTGCAATAAGTATGAATAAGGCTATTAATATTTTTAAAATACTAATCTGTGCAATTCCTAAAACTAAATTTATTCCTAACATTGATAAGAAATATACAAAAGCGGATACTGATAAGAATATTAGTCCTAAAATCCAAGCTTTTTTCTTATCTTTCATTGTTATAAACATATTTATTAAGAAAAGTAATATCCACATAGCACATGGATTAAAACCATCAATAAATCCTAGTATTACTGCAACTAATGGTATTGATACATTTTTTGCATCTATTTTACCTAATAATGGTATTGTAAATGTTTTCTTTTTACTTTTTACATTTACATATGATTTTATCTTACTTTCAATCTGCTCTCCTATAACATCTGAATATCCTACAAAATATTTATCTCCTACTACTGTAAATGGAACACCTTTTTCTTTGCATTTCATTTTTTTCATAGACTCTTCTAATAAACTTCTATTATATGAACTGTGCCATACTTCATAATCATATATTTTTATATTCTTTTTATATTTTTTCTTGATTTCTTTAAACCATTTTTCTTCTGCTGCACAATGTGGGCAACCTTCACCTCTAAAAAAATATATATTTACAACATCTTCTTTTTGCTCTTCGCCTAATATATCTTTTAATTTATCTTTATAACTATCAGATAAGGCAAATGTATTTAATGGTATTAATAATGCTATTAATAAAATAATTATTATATGTCTTTTCATACTATATCACCTACAAATTCTTTTATTTCTTCAAAACTTTTTTCTCCAATTAATCTTTTTTCTTCACCATCAACTTTTTTTATAATTACAGGAAGTATTTTACCTATATTATATTTTGCTACTTCCTCTTCATCTAAATCATAATCTAGTTTTTTTATCTCTAAATTAGGATATATTTCTTTTAATTTGGTTAGATTTTTATTTAATATTAAACAAGATGGGCACCATACCGCACTTATTACTAGTAATTTATTTTTCATCTAGTACACCTCTTTTATCTCATCTATAATTATATAATAAAATTAATGATTAGTAAACAAAAAGAATAAAACATATTGTTCTATTCTAATCACTTATATCTTTATCTAAGATAACTTCTATTTTATATTTAGGATATTTTTTATTTAGTTTTTCTATAATTTCATCTTTTATTTTTATTGGATCAATACTATCAAAATCTATTATTAAATCAAATGAAATAAGTTTTTCTTTTTCATCTACATAAAAACCGTGTAGTTGCAATATTTCCTTATATTCTTTAATAATTTTAGTTAATTCTTGCTTTATTTTCTTATTAATTCCTGTATTGTTTGATGCATATATTCCTAAAGTTAATACTATACCTTCACTTTTATATATGTCCATAGTTATTTTTCTTGTTAATTTATGTATTTCTTTAGCTTTCATATCATCTTTTACTTGAATATGTGCTGAGGCGATAATAGTGTTAGGTCCATAGGTATGTAATATTAAATCATATGTGCCTTCTACTTCTTTATATGAATTAATTTTTTTTCTTAGTTTTCTAGTTTCTTCTATATCCGCTCTAATTCCTATCATTTCATTAAGTGTATCTTTTAATATTTCTATACTTGATTTTATGATAATTAATGATATTAGAAAACCTAAATAACCTTCTATAGTAATACCAAAAATAATATTAAGTATAGCTGCAATTAATGTGGTAGTTGATAAAATAGCATCCATAAAGGCATCTACTCCAGTTGCTACTAAACTACTTGAATTTAATAGTTTACCCTTATTTTTAACATAATTACCTAAAATTAATTTTGTAAAGATAGATGCAGTAATTATTATTATAGATATAATATTGTAATGTGGTTCAACAGGATTTATTATCTTAGCAACTGATTCTTTTAATGCTGCTATTCCTGCTCCTAATACAATAAATGATATTATTACTGATGTAATATATTCTACTCTTCCATGTCCAAATGGGTGTTCTTTATCTGGTTTTTTACTTGCTAGCTTCGTACCAATTATTGTAATAGTTGCACTTAATGTGTCTGTTAAGTTGTTAATAGCATCTAAAATAACAGCAATAGAAGAAGCAAGTAATCCTATTATAAGCTTAAATATTACTAAGAAAATATTAGTAATTATTCCTATGATACTTATTTTTATTATTTCTTTTTCTCTTTTCATTTTTATTCCTCTTTATTTAATATTCTTGCCATAGCAACACCTGATGCTGATGCCATCATTAAGCCTCTTGTCATGCCGCCACCATCACCTATTGAATAAAGGCCTTTAATATTAGTCTCAAAATTTTTATCTATTATTATTTTGTTACTATAAAATTTGATTTCAGGGGCATAAAGTAAATTTTCAGGATTGGCAAAACCTTCAACAACTGTATCCATAGCTCTAATAAACTGTAAAATATCAGTCATTGTTCTATATCCTAAGGCAAAAGTTATATCTCCTGCTACAGCACTTTTTAATGTTGGTTTTATTTTATTATTCTTTAACTCTTCATCCCATGTTCTTTTTCCTCTATATATGTCTCCTAGTCTTTGAACTACAATATTACCACCACCTAATTCATTTAGGTTTTTAGCAATGTTTCTTCCATATTCAATCGGTTTTTTAAATGGATGATTAAAGTGATGTGATACAAGTATTGCTAAGTTAGTGTTAGTGCTTTTTTTATCTTTGTATGAATGTCCATTTACTAAACTCATGTCGTTGTCATATACCTCACTTGATACAAAACCACTAGGGTTTTGACAAAATGTTCTTACTTTATCACAAAATGGTTCAGGACGACCAATAAATTTGCCTTCATACATGTATTTATTAATATTTTTCATCACTTCATCGCTTAACTCATAACGAATTCCAATATCTACAATACCTGCTTCTGTTTTTATATCATGCTTATTACACATATTTACTAACCAATTAGCACCTTTTCTACCTACAGCTATAACTACCTTATCAGCATAGATTATTTCTTCTTTGCTATCACTTTTATTACTATCTTTTATTTTTACACCTATAACTTTACCATCTTCTATTATTAGATCAGTTACAGTAGTTTCAAATAACATATCAATATTATTTTCTTCTAAATAATCCTCTAACTTTTTATATAATTCATGTGCTTTTTCAGTTCCTAAATGTCTTATTGGTATATCAATTAATTTTAATTTTGATTTTTCTGCTCTTATCTTTATTTTCTTTACTTCATCTTTAAACTCTGTTCCCTCTAACTTTTTGTCAGCTCCAAACGCTAGATAAATACTATCTGTATAATCAATTAATTTTTTAGTCTCTTCTACACCTAAATACTTGTGTAGATTTCCTCCAACTTTAAAGTCATCATCTTCTTTATTATAAAGTGATAACTTTCCATCAGAAAAAGCTCCTGCGCCTGAAAAACCACTTGTTATATTACAAAATGGTTTGCATTTGACACATTTACCTACTTTTTCTATAGGACAAGTTCTATTCTCAACTCTTTTACCTTGTTCAATTAGCAAAACTTTTTTATCTGTTTTTAATTTTACTAATTCGTAGCCCATAAATATTCCACCTGGACCCATACCTACTACTATATAATCATACTTCTTCATAACATCCTCCCTGATAATTTTATTATATCAAAAAAAGTGAGTTTTTAACATTCACTTTACATAATTTATTTAAAAAATTCATTCCATTCTTTTTCTTTGAAACCTATTAATACTTTATCATCACTTACTAATAATGGTCTTTTAATTAACATACCATTACTACTTAATAATTTTATTTTTTCTTCAAGACTCATATCTTGTAATTTATCTTTTAAACCTAAATTTCTATAAACTAAACCACTGGTATTAAATAGGCGTTTAATATCAATATCATATTTTTTTATCCAAGATGTTAATTCTTCAATTGTAGGTGTTTTATCAGTTATTTCTCTATCAATATAATTTATATTTTTATCATCTAAATACTTTTTTGCCCTCTTACATGTTGAACATTTACTATATTCAATAAATTCCATTTACTTTTCACCTCTTAAACTTTATTTTTTTTACTTTTTCTAAATAACACTTTCCACATAATGGAATATATTCTACATTTTCATTAGATCCATCTATTAAAACAGTACTTCCCTCACTTACAAACTCATCATCAACTAATCTTCCAACATATCTTGCAATATCCTTACACTTACATAGTGTTGGTAATTCCTCTAATTCTTCTGCTATTGTTAGAAGTCTCTCGCTGCCAACAAATGCTTCCATCTTAAAATTATTTCTTAAACCATAACAGATTACTGGTATATCTAAATCTTTTGTTATAAAAAATAATTCATCAATCTGTCTAGCACTCAAAAACTGAGCTTCGTCTACAAAAATACAACTTAAATTTTCTGTTATTTTATCTCTTACTAATTTAAGTATTGAATCATTTTCATCAATTAAAATATCAACTTTTCTTTCCATATTAACACGTGATGAAAGTTTATCTTCACCTTTAGTATCAATTTTTGGTTTCATTACTAGTACATCATATCCTGTTTCTTCATAATTATGTGCTGTACGCATTAGATCAATACTTTTTCCACTATTCATTGTTCCATATTTAAAATGTAATTTTGCCATATTATCACCTTACCTTATATTTTTTAAATGTTTCATTAACTAATCTTTCTATATCTATATTATAATCTTTAACATTTTTCTTAAAATAAGCTAGATATTCAATATTACCACTACCACCTCTTATAGGTGAAGAAGCTAAACCTTTTATATTGAAATTTATTTTTTTAAATTCATTAATTATTTTTTTTATTACGTTTTTATGCACACTTTTATCTAAAACTATACCATGGTATTTATTTGCTACACTTTTTCCACATTCAAATTGTGGCTTTATTAACAAAATTATTTCATTTAAATTATTTAATCCACAGATTTTGTTTATTATTTTAGTAACCGATATAAATGATATATCAATAGTTGCTATATTACATTCTTTTAATATATTATTATCCACATCTCTAAAATCTGTTTTTTCCATTAAAGTTACTTTATTTGTTTCTAATAGCTTTTTATTAAATTGATTTTTTCCTACGTCAATTGCTATTATATGTTTAATGCCATTTTTTATGGCACAATCTGAAAAACCACCAGTTGATGAACCTATGTCTATCATTAGTTTATCTTTTAAATCAATATTAAATTTAATAAGTGCTTTTTCTAATTTTAAACCACCACGTGAAACATATTTCAAGGCAATATTTTTAATTTCAATTTTATCTTCATCATTTATATTAAAACTTGATTTGGTAATTAACTTATCATTAATATATACAGATCCTGATTTTATTTCAATTTGGGCTTTGGCACGTGTTTCAAAATATTTCTTTTCTACTAAATATTTATCTAATCGCATCAATTATTTCCTCTATATTATTATCTAATTTTTCTAAATCAGAATTTGATATTGTTAAAAATAATTTATCTTTTAAATCATCACTTAAATAAATACTCACTATTTTTTTACTTTCTTTTTGTGTTAATGTTTTGTCAAATCTTTTTTCTGTATCAATTAATGATTCTACTAAACTATTATATATTTTTTTATTTTTATAATGAAACATATTTCTATAAATTAATTTTTTATAATTAGTAATACTATTTAGTTCTAATTTTTCTATTTTAATTAATGATGATGTTACCCTAGGTTCTGGATTAAATGAACTTTTATCTATATCCATTAAATAATTTGTTTTAAAGTAACTATTAGTTAATAGACTTAATCTATTTAAATTTTGTTCAGTTACATTTTTTGCAAAAGTTTCTCCTGTTATCATTAAACAAGAATTGAAATTAACTTTAATTATTTTGCTTATAAATGGTTCTATTATACTGTAGGGTAAAGAAGTTATTATTTTATTACAGTCTGGAATGTATGCTTTTAAAACACTATCATATATTATTTCAACATTATTATATTCCTTTTTTATATCACTTAAATATGTATTTAGTCTTTTGTCTTTTTCTATTAAAATTAACTTTTTTACTTTTGGTGCAATTAATTTAGTTACCACACCTTTACCAGGTCCAATTTCTACTACTATATCATCACTTTTTAAATTTGCTTCTTGAATTACATTATCTATTACTTTTTTATCTATTAAAAAATGTTGATCTAGCTTATCTGTATCATTTGTAAACACTTTTTTTCACCTCTATTTACTATTATATCATACTTTACTTCTTTTTTATTAATTTTTTGGCTTGTGACAAAGTGATTCCTCTGCCATTTAATATATCCCAATATAGACCACCAATTTCATATTTAGTATCATTAATATTTATCTTTTTGTTATTTATTTTTAATATATCATCAACATTTGCTAAAACTTTACTTCTTTTTATATTACCTTCACTAATTGATGATATATTTCCATTTTTATCAATACTTATACCTTCTATATTTTTCTCTTTTAGATATTTTCTGGCAACTAATTTTAAAATACTTGAATCATCCATCTCATAAATACTCAATTTACTTTTGATATTACCTATTGATGATGATAAAATCATATATGTTTTTTTATTCTTTTCATAAAAGGCAAGTCCTTGAACACATCTTGATTTTTCTGGTATCATAACTTTATTACTTGTTGTTATAACTTTTCCTGCTACTATATCATAATCTGTCTTCACTAAAACACCATTATACCCAAAGTCAATAGAATAAACTGAGTTTTTATAATAACATAATGTAGATGCATTTTGTAAGACATCAATATCGTTTTCCATTATTATATATTCATCATTTCTGTTAGAAGTTTTTCTAGAATCCATTTCTATATTAATCTCGTCACTTGTTTTTTTCATTCCATTTGTTAAAGCTTTATATAAATTTGCATAGCGATATGTTTCAACCTTACCATTTGTTGCTGTAACAAATAAAATATCCTCTTTATTATCATAGGTTATGCCACCAACATGATTTTTACTAGGTAATGTTATAGAACCTATACTCTTGCCTTTTTTATTATATATATAAATTTTAGAATTTTCATATAACTTGTAACCGGTTATCATAATAGATTCATATGGTTTATCTATAATGACATATCCTTGTGGGGTGTATCCTTCTTTATATATGTTAGAATAATCTAGGTTTGATAATTTTGGATTTATATAATCTTCTTCTTTACTTTCTTCAACTGTTTCTTCTATTAAATAATTAACATCTTCATTATAGTAACTACTTTCAATTTTTTCTAAATCTACTTTCATATCTTTATAATCAATATTTATAT
>JAZUAY010000032.1:0-14068 GCA_045638205.1 Bacilli bacterium | reverse complement strand
GTTGTTTATATATTATTTCTATTACTTAGTAATTTAAAAAAATTAAAATCAAAAAAATATATTCCTGTTTTTTCATTTTTTATTATAGGTACTTTGGCTATTGTTATTCAGTGTATATATCCACAGCTTTTGCTTATAACTTATATTGAAACTTTTATATGTGTTATGATGTATCATACAATTGAAAATCCTGATATTAAAATGATAAAAGAATTAGAAATTATGAAAACTAATGCTGAGAAAGCTAATCGTGCTAAAAGTGATTTCTTATCTAGTATGTCACATGAAATTCGAACTCCTCTAAATGCAATTGTTGGTTTAAGTGAAGATATAGGTGAGTTTAAGGAACAAGTACCACCTCAGGTAGCCGAAGATGCTGATGATATTATTAATGCTTCTAATACACTTTTAGAAATTGTTGGTAATATTTTAGATATTAATAAAATAGAATCTTCTAAAATGGAAATTGTTAATGAAGAATATAATATTAGAGAAGAAATTGAAGCACTTGCTAAGATAGATGCTGTTAGAATTGGTGATAAACCAATTGACTTTAAATGTAGTTTTTCGGAGGAATTACCTGAGACAGTAGTAGGTGATAAAATACATGTTAAACAGATTGTTAATAATTTACTTTCTAATGCTATAAAATATACTGATAAAGGTGAAATTAATTTAGTTGTAAAATGTAGTAATACTAAAGATATTTGTAATATTGTTATTGATGTTAGTGATACAGGTCGTGGTATTAAGGAAGAAGACATGTCTAAATTATTTAGTAAGTTTGAGCGACTTGATATTGTTAAAAATTCGGCAACTATGGGTACAGGACTTGGACTTGCTATTACTAAACAATTAGTTGAACTTCTTGGTGGAAAAATAAATGTTACTAGTACTTATGAAAAAGGTACTACATTTACTATTAATATTCCACAAAAAATAGGTGTTTTAAATAGTGTTACTGCTAGTGAAGAAATAGAAAAGCAAGAAGAAAAAGAAGTTTTAGGCAAATATAGTGGAAAAAAAGTTTTGATTGTGGATGATAATAAACTAAATATTAAAGTTGCTATTAGAAGTTTGTCACAATTTGACTTTAATATCGATTCTTGTGAAAATGGTGAAGAGGCAATTGATAAAGCTAAGGAAAATCATTATGATTTAATATTGATGGATATTATGATGCCTGTTATGAGTGGAGTTACAGCTTTACAAAAATTAAAAGAACTTGATAATTTTAATACTCCTGTTATTGCAATGACAGCTGATGCTGTTAGTGGTGCTAAAGAAAAATATTTAGAAGAAGGATTTACCTCATATATCGCTAAACCTTTTAATAGGGAAGAACTTGAAGAAAAACTTAAAAATATTTTTGATAAAGATGAATTAATATAAAAAACTACTGTGGATTTATTCTACAGTAGTTTTATCTTTTATATCTAAAATAACAGGCAGTATAATTGGTCTTCTTCCAGTTAATTCATTAATATAACCAATTAATTCTTTAGTTAATTCTTGTTTAATTATTAAGAATGTTGAATGTGGATTACTTAGTTGTTCTTTTATTACTTTTTCTGCACGCATTTCTATTTTTCTTATTAATTCTTCATTTTCATTAACTTGTATAAAGCCTCTTGTAGTTATATTAGGTTTTATTAATAATCTTCTTTTCTTCATGTCAAGATTTATAATAATTACTAATATACCATCATTTGCCATTGTTTTTCTGTCTCTTATAACGGCACTACCAATTTCACCAATTCTTGATCCATCAACATAAATGTCTTCTCCTTGGTAACTTTCTCCTCTTGTTATTTTATGATTTACTAAGTTTAGTGAATCACCATTTTTTATGATAAATGTATTTTCTCTTGGTAAGCCACATCTTATTCCAATGTTAGCATGTTTTTTTAACATTCTATATTCACCATGAAATGGCATAAGATATTTTGGCTTTATTAGTCTTATCATTAACTTTAATTCTTCTTCGTTGGCATGACCTGATGTGTGTAAGTCACTTAATACTTTGTTAGTATATACTTTTACACCATTAAGACATAATTTATTAATTATTTTAGATATACTTAATGCATTTCCTGGAATTGCAGATGATGAGAATATTACAATATCATCTGGTCTTAGTTTAACATATTTATGATTTCCTGCGGACATTCTTGAAAGTGCTGCAAGTGGTTCTCCTTGTGAACCAGTACATAGAATTGCAACATCTTGTGGTTTATAATTTTTTAACTCGTCTGGAGTTATTAGTAGTTCTTTATGTTCAATATATCCACCTTCAGTTGAAATCTTTATGTTATTTTCCATACTTCTTCCAAATACGCATATTTTTCTATTATGTTTATAACATGTTTCAAAAATGTGTTTAACTCTATATATATTTGATGCGAATGTTGCTATAATTATTCTTTCCTGTGGATATGCATCAAACATTTCATTTACTGCTTCATCAACTTTTGATTCACTATTTGAAAATCCTTCTGATAAAGCATTTGTTGAATCGCTTATTAAAAGGTCTACTCCTTCTTCACCAAGTTTAGCCATTTTGTATAAATCGGCAACAGGTCCAATTGGAGTTAGGTCGAATTTAAAGTCTCCAGTTGTTACTATTCTTCCATCTGGAGTTGTTAGTGCAATACCATGTGAATCTGGAATAGAGTGAGTTATTCTTATGAACTCTACATCAATTTTTCCAAATTTCAATTTTGTATCTTCTGTATATGCATATAAATTATCATACCTTATATTTTTATCAGCTAACTTTACTGCAATTAACTCTTTAGCATGACGTGGTGCATATATTGCTGGTATTTTTATACTCTGTAATAAAAACGGTATAGCACCTATATGATCTTCATGTCCATGTGTTATTAATAAAGCTTTAATTTTGTCAACGTTCTCCTTTAAAAAAGTAAAATCTGGTAGTACATAATCAACTCCCATAAGTTCACTTTCTGGAAAACTGACACCGGCATCAATTATTACGATATTATCTTCATGCATTACACAATACATGTTTTTTCCGACTTCTCCTAAACCTCCTAAAACAACGATTTTTGTTCCATTAGGTTTTATTTCTTTCATTTTTTCTCCTTTCTTTAAATTAACATAAAAGAACTAACTGCTTTATATTATACTATAAAATCTTTGATTTGTCTATTTAAATATAATAATTTAAATGGTATAATGGTTTTATGCTTTGGAGGGATTTTATGAAAAATATTTTGATTTATGGGGATTCTAATACTTGGGGTGATAATTTTATTACTGGTATTAGAATTCCATTTGATAAAAGATGGCCTAATATTTTACAAAAAAAATTAGGTAATGAATATAGAATTTTTCAAGAAGGATTACCTGGTAGAGTGGCGGGTAATTGTGATGTAGAAAAAAAATTTAAAAATGGTAAAGATACTTTTATTGCAACTTTTAGAACTCAGGCTCCTGTTGATGTTATAATTATTGCACTTGGTACTAATGATTTACAAATTAAATATAATAGAAAAGTAGAAGATATTATTGAAGATTTAGAATGGTATACTAAAATTTTAATGGAAATGTTTAATGATGAAGATGATAAAATTAAATATTTTAATAATAAATTTCCAGATATTATTTATATATTGCCAAGTAATTTTGATTATTTAGATAAAGCTTCAGTTGTTTTTGATAGTGATAGTGAAAAGAAAAGAAAGATAATTATTGATTATTTTAGAAATAAGAAATATAATATAATTTATAGTGATGAAATGAGTCTTTTTGATGATGGTTTGCATTTTGATTATGCAACTCATGAACGAATGGCTTTATTAGTAGGGAAGAGGTTGACTGATAATGGAGAACAAGATTAATGAACTAAAGAAACTTAGACAACAATTAAATGTAAATGATTTTGGTGATATTTCTAATAGACCAACTTTATTTGTTTGTAATCATAATTGTTTAATGGATATTTTTTATGTTCCTATGGTTATAGATTATGATGTTGTTAGTTTAGTTAGTGCTAGAGTTTGTTATAAAAATGATGGTGATAGAAAAACAGTAGTTGATAAATACTTGAATTCTTTTCCAGTTGAGGCTCATGGTGGACATTTTGTTGCTAATACTTGTATAAAATATGCATCCGATATTTTGAATAATAATATAAGTGAAGTTATTTTTCCAGAAGGTGCTTATGTAGATGATGATAAAATCTTCAGAGGTAGAACAGGTGCTAGTAGAATTTTATTTAATACTTATGAAAATGTTCATGCTGATTTAGTACCAGTTGCTATTTCTATTAATAGTGATAATCTTAATAGAGATAGTTATTATCCAAATAGTGATGATGTTGTTAATATTAGTTTTCTTCCTAAAATTTCTTATGATGACTATTATAATCATTATATGGATGCAACTAATTTTGAAGAAGTTAAATATTATTTACATAAACCAATTGATGATGCTATGCTAGCTATTGCTAATCATTTAAATAAAGAATATATTAATGAATATATTGAACTATATTCTAAAGGAAATGTTATATTTAGTGATGGAAGTCAAGTTGGAGTTAATTTAGTACATAGTGGTTATTATAAAAATAAATACGATGAAGAATTAAAACTTCGTAGTAAAGAACTTATTAAAAAATTAAGTTAGAAAGAAGGTTTATATGGGTTTATTTAATAAAATAAAAACAATGTTTAAAAACGATAATGATAATGTTGTAGAAAATGTAGAAGAAAAAAAATCAGTTGAAGTTTATGAAAAAGGATTATCTAAATCTCGTGATGGTTTTGTTTCTAAACTTGCTAATCTTACTAAAAATCATAAAAATATAGATGAAGAATATTTTGAAGAATTGGAAGAAATTCTTATTATGGCTGATATTGGTGTTAATACTGTAGAAGATTTTTTAGATAGATTAAGAGCTAGAGTTAAAAAAGAACATATTGATGATTCCTCAGAATTAAAAGAAATAATAATTGATGAATTATTTATCATATATGTTAATAATGATGTTTTAATAAACAAAATAAATGAAAATGAAAAAGGACCTACTGTAATTTTATTTGTTGGTGTAAATGGTGTTGGTAAAACTACTACTATTGGTAAATTAGCATCTAATTTGAAAAAAAATGGGAAGAAAGTATTATTAGTGGGTGCTGATACTTTTAGAGCGGGTGCTGTTGAACAACTTGATTTATGGGCTAAAAAAAGTGATGTCTCATTTTATGGAAAAGAGAATAGTGATCCAGCTTCAGTTGTTTTTGATGGTGTTACTAAAGGAGTTAAAGATAATTATGATTATATTTTAATAGATACTGCTGGTAGACTTCAAAATAAAGTTAATCTTATGAAAGAGTTAGAAAAAATTAATAAAGTGATTACTAAAGTTATTCCGAGTGGTGCGAATGAGACTCTTTTAGTTATTGATGCTACTACTGGTCAGAATGGTATTAGTCAAGCGCAAGCTTTTAAAGAAATTACTAATATTACGGGTATTGTTTTGACAAAACTTGATGGTACGGCTAAAGGTGGTATAGTTCTTGCTATTAAAGAAAAAGTAGATATTCCTGTTAAATATATTGGTCTTGGTGAAGGTGTTAATGATTTACAAGTCTTTGATATAGAAAAATATATTTATGGATTATTTAAAGATATTTAGGTGATAATATGAAAAAAAATTTAATTACTGTTTATTTACAAATGCTTATATCTATTATTTCAATGATATTTGTTGTTCTTTATTTTACAACATCAAAGTTGTTTTTACATTATTTAGAGTTAAGTTTAGGTGTTGATTTAATTTTAATGGCAATTAATAATAAATATTTTTATAAAAGAAAAAATTTTACTATTCTTTATTTAATATTTGGTATTGTTATGATAGGTTATGGAATTTTAAAACTTTTAGGAGTAGTTTAGATGGAAGATTTTGTTTATTATACAGAACTTTTTGATTTATATGAAGTGTTGCTTACTTCAAAACAAAAAGTTTATTATAAAGAATATTATTTTAATAATTTATCTTTAAAAGAAATTAGTGAAAAATATGATGTTAGTAGAAATGCTGTTTATAAACAGGTTAAAAATGTAAAAGAAATATTAGAGGATTATGAAAAAAAATTAAAACTTAGAAAAAAACAAGAGAAAATAGAAAAAATACTTAATGAAAATCAAGTTGAAAAGTTTAGAGATATTATATATGGTTAGGAGAGAAATATATGAGTGTATCAATGGAAAAATTAGTTAATTATTGTAAACAATATGGTTTTATATTTCAAGGAAGTGAAATATATGGTGGTCTTGCTAATACTTGGGATTATGGACCACTTGGTGCAAGAGTAAAAAACAATATTAAAGATAGTTGGAGAAATAGATTTATTAGAGAAAGAAAAAATGCATATGAAGTTGATGCTGCAATTTTAATGCATCCTAGAGTTTGGGAAGCTTCAGGTCATGTGGATAGTTTTTCTGATCCTTTAATAGATTGTAAAAATTGTAAGATGCGTCATAGAGCAGATAATTTAATAGATGAATATGACTCTGATGCTCATGCAGACGGAATGTCTGATAAAGAAATGATGGAGTTTATTCGTGATAAAAAAATACCTTGTCCAAATTGTGGAAAAAGTGAATACACTGATATTAGACAATTTAAGTTAATGTTTGAAACTCATAGAGGTGTAGTTGAAGATGGTAAAAATAAAGTTTATTTAAGACCTGAAAATGCACAAGGAGAGTATGTCAATTTCTTAAATGTTCAAAGAACTATGAGATGTAAGCTTCCATTTAGTATTGGTCAAATTGGTAAAGCTTTTAGAAATGAAATAACACCAGGAAATTTTACGTTTAGAACTATTGAATTTGAACAAATGGAATATCAGACTTTTTGTAAAGAAGGTACTGATAGTAGCCTTTATAACTTTTATAAAGATTATGCTAGAAAATATTTTATTGATTTAGGAATTGATGAAGAAAAACTTCGTTTTCATGATCATGAAAAACTAGCACATTATGCAAAAGAAGCATGTGATATTGAATATAAATTTAGTTTTGGTTGGGGAGAAATAAATGGTACTCATAATAGAACTGATTATGATTTATCTCGTCATCAAGAATATTCTAAAACATCTTTAGAGTATCTTGATCCTGAAACAGGTGAAAAATTTATTCCTTATGTAATTGAATCAACTGTTGGTTGTGATAGACTTACACTTGCAATACTTGATAATGCTTATACTGAAGAGACTTTAGAAAATGGTGATACTCGTCAAGTTATGAAGTTTCATCCGTCTCTTGCACCTTATAAAGTAGCAGTTTTACCACTAGCTAAAAAATATCATAGTGAAAAGGCAAATGAAGTGTTTGAATTGTTAAATAAAAAGTTTATGACAGCATATGATGAGACAGCAAGTATTGGTAAAAGATATAGAAGGCAAGATGCTATTGGAACACCATATTGTATTACAATTGATGATGAAACTATTAATAACAATACTGTTACTGTTAGAGATAGAGATACTATGGAACAAGTAACTATTAATGTAGATGAAATTATTGATTTTATAAATGATAAAATAAACTAAAAAATTTCCACATATTTTGTGGGTTTTTTTGTAAATAGATGTAAATTATATTGATTTTATTAATTATTGCATTGATTTAAATATGTTATTAATTTATACTAAATTTATGAGGTGGTTATGTGAAAAGTAATGGTAAAAAACAAACAATTATGATTGTTATTATGATTATTTTGTTAATTGTTATATGTGTTTTAGTCGGATATATTTTGTATGATAAGGAAATTGTTTTTTCTAAGACAAGTAGTGATGTTAAAGAAGTTAATACAAAGAAAAAAGAAGATGTTGTAGAAGATAAGAAAGATGTAGTTAAAGAACTTGATTTGTCAAAATGTTTAAATACTACAGGTATAACTTATAGTAATCCTAATGATTTTAATACTGATATAGGAATGTCTATGGAAATCAATAATGATTTAAAAAGTATTACTGTTAAGATTGATTGGTCTAAATTTGGTCCAAATAGTGGGGCAACCGCATGGGCTAATAGTGTAGAAAATTATAGTTTAACTAATTTTGATAAAAATATAAAATCTACATTTATTGGTGGATTGGGTCAAGATGTTATAGGTACTACCTTATTCTTCTTGATGGATGATGGTAGTGTTCAATATACACCAGTTTTTAGAAGGAATAGTGATGGTGCAGGTAATACGTGGTATGAAGTTAATTATGTTAATGATAATTTTGTATCAAATGGTTCTGTAAATGGTGTATCTGAAGTAATTAAATTATATAATGTTTCTGCTAGTGATGGTTTTGGTTGGAGTACTGTTATAGGTGCTAAAAAAGATGGTAGTTTTTATGATTTAGGTCATATTATTAATCAGTAAATATATAATTTATAAAAATATCCACTTAATTTGTGGAAATTTTTTCTTTTTGCTAGACTTTATTTTAAATAAATAGTATAATAATTTTAGGATATTAGAAGAATAGGAAGAAGGGTTTTAAATGTTTGATAGAATAGTTTATATTTCTGATAAAGATTGTGAAGTAAAATTAAAAAGTGATGCTGATATTTCCTTTAATTTAATGAACTTACATATTATATTTGAAGATAATGATAAAAAAATACTTGGAGAAGTAGATGATGTTAAGGATGGCGTTGTTAAAGTACGTTTTCTTGGTGAAATTACAAATCGTGGATTACTAGGTGGTGTTATTAGAAAACCAACACTGGATGCTAGTGTCAGAGTTATTGAAGATGTTGAAGTACCATTAGTTACTGGTAGAGATAAGAGAGGCTATATGCTTTTAGGTAATAGTCCATTTTATGCTGGAAAAGATGTTTTTATTGATGTAAATGCTTTCTTTAGTAATCATTTTGCAGTTTTTGGTAATAGTGGTTCTGGTAAAAGTTGTGGTATTAGTAGAATTTTTCAAAATATGTTTGAAGATGAGAGATTATTTCCTTATAAATCTAATATTATAATGTTTGACTCATCAGGTGAATATTATAATGCATTTAAAAATCTTTCTAGTATTAATCCTAATTATAATTATCGTTTTATTTCTACTAATGAAGTAGAAGGTTTAGGAGAACCACTTAGAGTTCCAATTTATTTATTAAATGTTGATGATATGGCACTTTTACTTAATGTTACTAATCATTCTCAACTTCCTATAATTGAAAGAATGCTTAAGCTTGCTAAAATATTTAATGAGGATGGCGTTGATTCTAATGCATTTAAAAATCATTTAATTGCCAAGGCAATTATGACTATTTTATATACTAATGAAACAGCTCCTAATAAAAGAAATGAAATATTTTCTATAATTGCTAGTTGTTCTACACCAGAATTTACATTAGAAACTGAAATTAAAGGTGTTGGTTATACTAGAAAATTTAGAGATTGTTTCTTAATAGATCAATTTGGTAATTTTACTGAAAGTGTTTTAATGACTGAGTATATTTCATCATTTATTAAAGAAGAGTATGATTCTTATGAACCTAAAGGTAATGTTTTCTATGATTTAGATACTTTGGAAAAAGCTCTTAACTTTACTTTAATTAGTGAAGGATGGCTTAGAAATGAGAATACTTATGGAGATAGTGTTACTATCAAAGTTAGACTTCATTCTTTAATTACTGGTGAAAATGCTAAATATTTTGAATATAAAGATTTTGTTACTTTAGAACAATTTATTTCATCACTTTTAATTGTTAATGGTAAAAAATATCAACTTGTAAACATTAATTTGGATGATGTTGATGATACTTTTGCTAAAGTTATTGTTAAAATTTATTCAAGACTTATATTTAGTTTTGCTAAGACATTAGGCGATAGAGCATCAATTCCATTTAACTTAGTTGTTGAAGAAGCTCATAGATATATTCAAAATGATACCGATACTTTCTTAATTGGTTATAATATTTTTGATAGAATTGCTAAAGAAGGTCGTAAGTATGGTGTTATTTTAGGTCTTATTACTCAAAGACCTGTTGAAATGAGTGATACTGTTATTTCTCAATGTTCAAATTTCTTAATATTTAAAATGAACCATCCTGCTGATGTTGATTATATTAGAAAAATGGTTCCTAATATTAGTGATGAAATTGTTGAAAAACAAAAAACTTTACAATCAGGTACTTGTCTTGCTTTTGGTCAAGGATTTAAAATACCTTTAATTGTTAAACTTGAAATGCCTAATCCAGAACCTCGTAGTAGTAACTGTGATGTTGTTAATATTTGGGATGGTAATACAAATAAAAAAGTAGAGGCAGAAGAGAGCGATGAAGAGTTTGTAAAACGTATTGAAGAAGAAGCTTCAAAAGCACTTGAAGAAAAAACTACTTCAGTTCCTACCCCAGCACCTGTTACTAATAATGAAACAAAAGAAGAAGCATCTATTCCTGAAGTTGAGGTTCCTGTTAAAGAGGAACAACCAGTAGAAGAAGATGCAGAGGAGCAAGATGAAGAGGTAACAACAGATGATGATAGTGATAATGATAATGAAAATGAATCAGAATCTTTATCAAATGATGAAGAAGTAGATGAAGATACAGTAAATGATGATAGTGATGAGGATGAAGATGATGCTTCTGAAGAAATAGAAGATGTAGAAGATGATGAAGAAAGTTCAGAAGAAAGTAATGATGATAGTATGATTATTCCTGTTCCTGAATCTAATACTGATAATAAAAATGAAGAAAGTACAGCACCTGTTAATCCAGTTGCTCCAATTGAGGTTCCTGAACAGAATAATTCAGTAGAACAACCATCAGCTATGCCTTCTATGGAAGATATTAATAATAATATTTTACAAGGTTTAAATAATATGCAAAATGAGGTTACTCCTCCTGTTGCTACTCAAGCTAAAGAAGCAGAAAGTGGTGTTGTAAAACCAGAAATTAATGGTAGTAATTTAGTATCTAATATTAACCAAGAATCAAATGCTTTACAAGAACAAACACCATTAACTCCGGTAGTTAAAGCAGATGTAACACCTCCAGTTAATGGACCAGTTCCAGAGGTTGCACCAACACTAGCAACTCCACAGGTACCACCTATACCAGTTTCTCCAATACCAGATGCTAATGTTGTGGTACCAACTGTTAATCCTCCAGAAAATGCTCAAACTGTTAATGTAAATGCAACATTAGATAGTGGAAACTTAACTCCAAATGTTAAACAAGAACAGCAACAACCATCAATTATAATTCCAAGTGGTCAAAATGTTGATAGTTCAATTTTAAATGGATTTGGTGGACAAGCTCAAATGGCTGATAATCAAAATTAAAAATTAAAAAGACTAGTTATATAGTCTTTTTTTTGATATAATATATAATATGTATGAAAGGAAGGTACTTTTATGTTTGAAAGTTTAGGTGAAAGATTACAAGGCGCAATTCATAAAATGAAAGGTTATGGAAAAATAACCGAAGATAATATAAATGATGTAATGAAAGAAATTAGACTTTCTTTATTAGAAGCCGATGTTAATTATAAAGTAGTTAAAGAATTTACTAATACTGTAAAGGAAAAAGCTTTGGGTCAAGATGTTGCTACTAGTATAAATCCAGGAAATTTATTTGTAAAAATTGTTAATGATGAATTAACAGAGTTACTTGGAGGAGATGAAGCTCCGCTTAATTTAGTAGGTAGTCCTGCAATTTTAATGTTAGTTGGTTTACAAGGAAGTGGTAAAACAACAACTATTGGAAAACTTGCTAATTTTCTTCGTAAAAAACATAGCAAGAAACCATTACTTGTTGCATGTGATGTATATAGACCTGCTGCAATTGATCAATTAAAACAAATTGGTAAACAACTTAATATTGAAGTCTATGAAGAAGGTAATAACGATCCTGTTGAAATAAGTAAAAATGCAATTAGTTATGCTAAAGATAATGGGTTTGATTATGTTTTAATAGATACTGCTGGTAGACTTCATATTGATGAAGCTTTAATGGATGAGTTAGATAGTATTAGTAGTGTTGTAAAGCCTCAAGAGACTTTACTTGTAATTGATTCTATGATGGGTCAAGATGCTATTAATGTTATAAATGGTTTTAATGAAAAACTAAAATTAACTGGAGTTATTCTTACTAAATTAGATGGTGATACTAGAGGTGGAGTTGCTCTTTCAGTTAGACATTTAACTCATGTTCCAATTAAATTTATTGGAACAAGTGAAAAAATGGATGGCATAAATTCTTTTAATCCAGAAAGAATGGCTGGTAGAATTCTTGGAATGGGTGATGTTGTTTCTTTAGTTGAAAAAGCTCAAGATGTTATTGACGAGAAAGAAGCGATGAATACCGCTAAAAGAATGCAAGATGGTAAATTTGATTTGGAAGATTTTTTAAATTCCTTAAAACAAATTAGAAAAATGGGGCCACTTGAATCTTTAATAAAATTAATACCTGGTGCAAGTAAAATGGGGCTTAATAAAATAAAAGTTGATCCTAAAGATATGGCACATATTGAAGCAATAGTTTTATCAATGACACCACGTGAAAGAAGAAATCCAGCAATTATTAAAGCTAGTCGTAAAACTAGAATTGCTAAGGGTAGTGGTACTTCAGTACAACAAGTTAATAAATTGTTAAGTCAATTTGAACAAATGAAAAAAATGATGAAACAATTTAGTAGTGGTAATTTTAAAATGCCTTTTTAGGTATTTTTTCTTTTTTAGGCTAAAATAATATTCATATGTATATATCATTCATAAAATAAGAAAGAATGGAGGATAAAAATATGAATGATTATCAATCAATGAATTTTAATGATATTGATATTGATAGTAGTTATACTGGTGATAATGGTTTTAACTATAGTGATATAGATATCAATGTTATGCAAGAAAATGAAAATATAGGTATGAATCAAGAAATGTCAATGGGTGGAGGTTGTCCAATTACAGAACCTTTAAAAGAAAAATGTGTTCATAGAACTATTATGCATGAAGTACCACATGTTTGTCCAATAAGAACTCGTATTATAAATCATCATGTATATCGTCATACTTATAGACCATCTTATTCCTGTTGTGAAGAAAATGTAGTAAGTAATGTTCAATGTGGTTCTTGTTCTCAATTTCAATAAAAGTCACTATTTGGTGACTTTTTTCTTTTTTCTATTTACAAAATATAAATAATTGATATAATTTATTTAGTGTTATATAAATTGACAGTTTTTAATGTGTAAAGAAATGTACACCTTCTCATAAATGTATTGATAAATTTTAAATTACGTAATATGCTAATAGTAGGGAGTGTGATACTATGATATATCCTGCTATAGATAAATTACTTAATATAGTTTCTTCTAAATATGAGCTTGTGCATGTTGCGGCTACTCGTAGTAAAGAAATTGCTAATACTGGTAGATTACAAAGAAATGAAGCAGAATACTTTAGTAAGAAAAATATTGGTAGAGCATTAGAAGAAATTGAAGCAGGACTTTTAAAAGTGAAGGAGTAGGCTTATGCTTACTTTTTCAAAAAACTTATTTACGAACTTTTGTAGGAGACGATTATGAAAATATTAAAATTTAAAAAGAAGAGAAATGGTAAATATTTAATTTATCTTGATAATAATCAGACATTAGAACTATATGAAGAAGTTATATTAAATAATAATTTATTATTAACTCGTGAAATTGATCTTTTAAATATGGACAAGTTATTGGATAGTCAAGAATTTTATAGTTGCTATTATGAAGCTTTAAGATTAATTAAAGTTAAACCTAGAACTATATTAGAAATTAAAAATAGACTTTTAAAAAACGAATATAAAGAGGAGTTTGTTTTAGAAATTATAGAAAAGTTTAAAAAACAAGGTTATTTAAATGATTTATCTTATGCTAATAGTTTTTTAAATCAAAAATTAATTACTACTAATCATGGACCTAGAAAAGTATTTAATGAACTTGTTAAAAAAGGTGTTGATAAAGATATCATATATGAAGTATTAGAACAATATGATAGTAATAAACAAAAAGAAAAAGTTTCAAAAATAATTGATAAAATGATTAGAT
>JAZUAY010000031.1:0-2067 GCA_045638205.1 Bacilli bacterium | reverse complement strand
TGGAAAAATAAACATTTATTTAAGAGGACTTGATAAAGATGAACAAATAGATTTAAAAGTTGAATATAGAGCGTTGTATCCTGAAAATATAACAGGAGCAGCAATAAGAGTATTTGATTATTATAATCCAAATGTAGAATCAGTTTGCGGTCCAAGAAATATTCAAATAACAGAATAAATAAAAAAGCTATAAAGTGGGAACAATAAAATAGTTGTTTCCACTTTTAGTCTAATATGAGAAAAGAGGAAAACAAAATGAAAAAACAAAAAATAATAATAATGAGAATTTTTACGATAATAATTAGTTTTATTTTATTATTTTCAATGTTTATAAGCGTTGATGCTAGTGATAATGTTGAAGATATAAAGGCAGTAGTTCCGAATGCTTCAGATGTATCAGGAGAAGTATCTATTGCAGGTAAAATTTTTGGTATAATACAAATTATAAAATGGATAATTTTTATAACTACTTGGATAGTAGCAGTAATAGGAGTTATTTCTTTTATAAATAAACAAACTAAAAAAGGAATAATATGTATAATAATTGCAATAATATTATTTTGCATTACTGGTGTTTTTGATATAGTATTTCATGCACCTATTAATATACAACCATAATTTTATATAAAATGATTATAAAATATTCTCATTGTGACAAAATTGTAAAAAGTACTTGAAAAGTTCGATAAAATATTATAGAATATCTTTGGTCAAAAATAGGCCAAAATATAAGAGATACTAAAAAGACATTAAAGTATCAGAAGTGGAGGAATTTATATTATGTCAGTAAAAGTAGCTATAAATGGTTTTGGACGTATTGGACGTCTTGCGTTTAGACAAATGTTTGGAGCAGAAGGGTATGAAATCGTTGCAATTAACGATTTAACAAGTCCTGATATGTTAGCTCACCTTTTAAAATATGACTCTGCACAAAAAAGATATGATAAAGCAGATACAGTAGTAGCTGGAGAAGATTCTATTACAGTAGATGGAAAAACAATCAAAATTTATGCAGAAAAAGATGCAGCTAATTTACCTTGGGGAGAAATCGGAGTTGACGTTGTTTTAGAATGTACAGGTTTCTATACATCAAAAGAAAAAGCATCAGCTCATATCACAGCAGGAGCTAAAAAGGTAGTTATATCTGCACCAGCAGGAAAAGACTTACCAACAATCGTTTATGGAGTAAACGAAGGAACATTAACAGCAGAAGATAATATTATTTCTGCAGCATCTTGTACAACAAACTGTTTAGCACCTATGGCTAAAGCATTAAATGATTATGCACCAATCCAATCAGGAATTATGACAACAGTTCATGCTTATACAGGAGATCAAATGGTACTTGATGGACCACATAGAAAAGGAGATTTAAGAAGAGCTAGAGCAGCAGCTGTAAATATCGTTCCTAACTCAACAGGAGCAGCTAAAGCAATTGGATTAGTTATTCCAGAATTAAATGGAAAATTAATTGGATCTGCACAAAGAGTTCCAGTTCCAACAGGATCTTCAACAATATTAGTTGCAACAGTAAGATCAAATGAAGAAGTTACAGTTGATTCAATCAACGCAGCTATGAAAGCAGCTTCAAATGCATCTTATGGATATACAGAAGAACCATTAGTTTCTTCAGATATCATTGGAATTACACACGGTTCTTTATTTGATGCAACACAAACAATGGTTGCTAAAGTAGAAGAAGGATTATACCAAGTACAAGTTGTATCATGGTATGATAATGAAAATTCTTACACAAGCCAAATGGTAAGAACAATAAAATATTTTGCTGAATTAGGATAATTAAATTAGCAATAAAGAGCTAGTGGTGGAGGTCGGACCTTTATTGCTAGCTCATTTTTGTTTTTTTATAAATATAAAGAGAAAGGAAAATAAAAATGAATAAAAAGACAGTAAAAGACATTGATGTTGCAGGAAAAAAAGTATTAGTAAGATGCGATTTCAACGTACCTTACAACGAGGAAAGAGTTATTACAGATAATAGAAGAATCGTGGCAGCTCTTCCTACAATAAAATATTTATTAGAAAATAATTGTAAAGAAGTCGGAG
>JAZUAY010000030.1:0-9339 GCA_045638205.1 Bacilli bacterium | reverse complement strand
CGCAAGAATGGAGAGTAACCGCAAGAGAGCACTCCCTTTTTAAATACAAAATGTAATTTTTGATTGCCGCTATGTCGTTCATGATTTTTTTAAATTAGACAAAATTATATTAAATACATAATTATACATTCTCTATATAATTAAATGTATTCAGATTAAGAATTACCCATCTTTTACTATCTCGATGCAAATTTTAAAATACCAAATTTTACTAAATATAATAATAGGGGACTTGCATAAAAAAAAATAAATTACTAATACTATAATTGGGAGGGAAATTTATGTCAAAAAATAAAAAACATAACAAAAATCAATATAACTCTAGACGAACTGATGAAGAAGATTTCTTTTGCGATGATGAAAATTATTCATTAAAAAGAAATAATGAAGACGATTATGAAAACAACAATGATTCATTCAATAGAGATAACCAGAGCTTCAACAGAAATAGAGAAGATGATTTTCGTGAAGAAAACAGAAGAGGAGAGTAATAAATAACTCTCCTTTTTTTATGCTACTCCCCTACTTTTAATTATTCTAAACTATTAAGAATAGAATTACCTATCTCAGTTTTATCTAAATCAAAATTATCTGCAATAGTAGCACCAACATCAGCAAGTGTACTTAAAACAGGTAATCTTTTTGGAGACATAAAACTTCTACTATAAAATATAACTGGTACATTCTCTCTTGTATGATCATTACCTTCAAAAGTTGGATCATTACCATGGTCTGCTGTAATGATTAATAAATCATCAGTTTCTAATTTATTAAGGATAATAGGAATATTTACATCAAACTCCTCTATCGCTTTAGCATAACCATTTACATCTCTAATATGACCATACAATGAATCAAAATCAGATAAATTAGCAATACAAAGTCCTGTAAAATTCTTATCAATAATATCAGTAAGTTTATTAATAACTTCATTATTATCGCTTGCTTTAATAGTTTTATTAATACCAACTTTATCAAAAATATCATTTACTTTACCAATACCAATAACATTAAAATTAGCTTCATTTAATTTATCAAGCACTGTTTTTTTAGGTGGTTTAATAGCATAATCCTTTCTACCAGCATTAATGAGTTTATAGTTACCACTTTTACCATTAAATGGACGTGCAATAATTCTACCAACTAACCATTCTTCCTTACAAGTTATTTCACGAACTCTTTCACAATATTCATGCAAAGTTGCAATAGGTATAACATCTTCATTAGCCGCAATTTGTAAATCAGAATCAGCTGATGTATATACAATTAAAGCACCATAATTAGTAGCAGCATCTCCTAAATCATTAATAATATCTAAACTATTATTACTACATCTATTACCCATTATTTTTCTACCAGTAACTCTATATATTTCATTAAGAATTTCAGTAGGAAACCCATCATTAAATGTTTTAAAAGGAATATTAGAATTAATTCCCATAAGTTCATAATGGCCATTTAAACTATCTTTTCCTGCATTATTAGGGCGAGCAATAGTGTAATAGGCATCAACATCACCTTCGCTCATATTAATAGTATTTAAAAGTCCAATTTTTTTAAGATTTGGGACAAACAAATCAGTTTTTTCAAGTATATGACCTAAAGTATTAGCACCAGTATCATTATACTTATCTGCATCAGTTGCTTCCCCCACTCCGACTGAATCCAAAACAAGTAAAAATATTCTTTTAAATTTCATAATATTTCCTCCTCTACTTTTCTCTAGGATGATATTCCTTATAATCATTCATAACTTTTGCATCTGCAACATGTGTATATATTTTAGTAGTTGACAAATTTGAATGTCCTAGCATTTCTTGAATACTTTTCAAATCCGCTCCACTAGCAAGTAAATGTGTTGCAAATGAATGTCTAAGTGTATGAGGTGAAACCTCCTCATTAAGACCTTTTTCATGAAGTAATTTTTTAAGTATTTTAAAAAAACCTTGTCTAGTCATCTTCCTACCATGATTATTTAAAAATAACTCATTAACATTATCTTTTTTTAGCATATTAGGTCTTAATTTCATATATTCATTTAAATAATACATTGAAACTTCACCAATTGGAATAATTCTTTCTTTATTACCTTTACCAACTAATCTAATAATACTATTTGTAAAATCAATATTATTAACTTCAATTTCAACTAATTCTGACACTCTTAAACCAGTACCATATAATAATTCAAGCATAGCTTTATTACGATAATCATAATTATTAATCAACCTAATATTTAAAAGTTCATCAACTTCTTCTATATTAAGTGTTTTAGGCAGTGTCTTAACAAGTTTAGGTCTTTTTATAGTTAAAGCCACATTCTTATTAACCACTTTAATTTTTAACAAATATGCATGAAAATTTTTAATAGCTGTAAGCTTATGAGCTAAAGTAGTAGTCTTATCATTTAAATCATTTTGTATTTTAATAAAGTTTTCAATTGTCTCTGTTTTAATTTTTCTAACATCATCAATACCATTATCTTCTAAATATCTAATATAAACTAATAAATCATTATTATAAGACTCTTTAGTTTTTTCTGATAAACCCTTATCAATTATACAATAATTTAAAAAATCTTGCAAATAATCTAACATTTAAACCACCACTATAATATTATTATATATTAAAAATTAAATAAAATCAATTCCCTTAACAATACAAGAAATAATTGATATAATAGATTTAAGGAGGAATTATTATGCAAGATAAACCATTAGCATTTAAAATGGCTCCTAAAAGTATAAAAGAAGTATTAGGACAAAATGATTTAATAGGAAAAGATAAAATCTTAACAAACTTTGTAAAAAACAAAAAAATATTTTCAATGATCCTTTATGGACCACCAGGAATAGGAAAAACATCTATTGCTAATGCTATAGTAAATGATTTAGATATAAGATATAGAACTTTAAATGCCACAATTAATACAAAAAAGGATATAGATATTGTAATTGAAGAAGCTAAGATGTATGGTTCGATTGTACTTATAATGGATGAGATTCATAGATTAAATAAAGATAAACAAGATATCTTACTCCCAAGACTTGAAAGTGGACTTATCACTTTAATTGGAATGACTACTGAAAATCCATATCACGCAATAAACCCTGCTATAAGAAGTAGATGTCAATTATTTGAACTAAAACAATTAGAACAAGAGGATATAATAAAAGGATTAAAAAGAGTTATTAAACAAGATGTATTAAAAGGAATAAAAATAGATAATAAAGCCATAAAATTAATAGCAAGATTATCAGGAAATGATTTAAGAAATGCCTATAATTTATTAGAAATTGCCTATTATGCAAACAATAAAAAAGAAATAACAGAAGAAACTATAAAAAATATTAATAATAAACCTGTATTCTTTTCTGATAAATCAGGTAATGGTCATTATCAAGTAATGAGTGCCTTACAAAAATCAATTAGAGGGAGTGATGTAGATGCATCAATTCATTATTTAGCAAGATTACTTGTAGAAGGAGATTTAAAAACAATAGAAAGAAGATTATCAGTAATAGCCTATGAAGATATAGGCCTAGCAAATCCAAGTATTGGTCCAAGACTAGATGCTGCAATTAATGCTGCAGAACGTGTTGGTCTTCCAGAAGCTGCCATACCACTTGGAGAAATAGTATGTGAAATGGCACTATCTCCAAAAAGCAACACCTCACACAATGCTATAATAGATGCTATAGATGATATAAACAAAGGAGATATAGGAACAGTACCAAAACATTTAATAAATCCATCAGATACTTACAAATACCCACATAATTACAAAGGAAGTTTTGTAGTACAACAATATCTACCAGATAAAATAAAGAACAAAAAATATTATCATCCAAAAGATATAGGTTATGAAAAAAATTATAAAGAAGTTTATGAAAAATTAGAACAAATCAAAAAGAAGTCAACTAACCATAATTAAAACAGGCATTCAAGAACACCTGTTTTTTATAATCGTTTTGTTTTCTAAATAAAATTTATAATAATTATAATTGCTTATTATCTGAAATTATAAACATCTAACAAAGGCATTAAAAAAGATTCAGAACTATTTTGTTCCAAATCTCAATTATCTTGATTTACCTTTAGTTTCACTTTCAAATTCATATGAATATAATCTATCTAATTGTTCTGGTGTAATATGAATTACTTTACCACCTTTTGGATTAATCCTTTCACTACCAAATACTATCCATATTGCATCAAGTGGCATATCTGGCATTGAAGCTTCACCATCAGTAAATATAATTTTATTTTCAACTCGTCTTGAAAAAGCACCTACAGCGACATTAAAGTTAGTTCCCCCACCACCTTCAAATCGCATATTTTCTATATCTTCTTCTGTTCTAATCTCATGAAATCCATAAAATTTTCTATCAAAACATCCTACTTTTAATTTAGTATATTGTAATATGTTCTTACATTCTCTTAAAAATTTTTTTAATAATACTTCATTTATTGAGCCACTTGTATCAAGAACAATTTCAGTTTCTGGCATTGGCTGTTCTTCTAAATTAGCAGTAACAACTCCATCTTCTAATGTAGCATTTTTATATGACCAATCCACATCATATTTAATTGCTTCTCTTAAAACATATCGCCAATCAACTATTGGTTTTGCAGTACCAATATCATTGACTGTTCTAACCTTTCTATTTTTTGAAGTTCCTGCTTGTGATGCTTGTTTAGAAATTGCCTCTTTTAATTCTTCAAGTTGCTTTTTCTTATCTTCAAGATTTTTCTTAAAAGCATCTTTTTCTCCCATGCTTTCAAGTTCTTCTTGTTGCTTTTTAAGTTCATTTTTTTCTTTCTTATCTTTTCCTAAAAGTTTATCTAATAAGCTTTCTTTTTTATCAGAATTTTCCTGCTGCTCTTTATGCCTTTTAATTGCTTGCTCCCACATACTGTGAGTATCGTGTCCAACATCCTGTTGTTTTTCTTCTTCCTGTGAATCTTCACCTGATCCACCACCACTTTGTTCTTGTGATTGCTTATCTAGTTCTTGTGAACTTCTACCACCAGAACTGTTTTGTTGTTGATTTTCTTGATTTTGTTGTTGTGAGGGTGATTGTTGTTGATTATTACCATTTTGCTCACTGCCACCACTTTGCTGTTGTTGACTTTGTTGGTTTTCTTGTAATAGTTTTTCATATAACTGTTCAGAATCGTAATTAATAGCTTCTGCCATATCAACAACACCCGGTGCCATTTTTAATCCATCTCGTTTTAAAAATTGATTAATAACACCATCAGTAGCAATATTCCACAGTTCTAGATTTTTACCTTCACTTCTTAAGATATGATTAAATGCTATATGACATACTTCGTGAGCAAATATAAAAGTTTGCTCTTCAACACTTAAACTTTCCAAATATTCTGGATTATAATAGATTGTTTCTCCATCTGTACCTGCCGTTGGTATATCCTTATTTTCTTTATAACCAACACTTGCTACTACACTCCCAAAAAAGGGATATTTAACAAGCATTTTTCTTTTTAATGCTGCAATATCATATTTCATAGCTTATCCCTCAAATTCTTGCAACTAATGAGAATATTTCCTCATTAATCTTATCTTTATTTATTTCATTCGCTGTTACAATTATCACACAACTTTTTGGTAATTCAAATGTAGATATTTTTCTATGTTCTAATAATTCACAAAATTTTAATTGTTCTTCTTTTGATATTGTATCAATTTTATCAATTACCAATATTCTATTAGCATTTGTACTTAATATTTCATTAAGCCACTTTGGAGGCATAAAATCTGCTTCATCATAATGACCATTTAATTCTTTTGCATCAACATTAGCAGGTAATACAACTGCATCATTTATATCTTTACCGGATATAAAATCAACTAATATTGGTGCGACATTCGCTTTTATATATGATAGTAACATTTCTTTCTTATTTTCCATTATCTTCTTATACCCCCTTCTGACATTTCAGCAAGCTTTGCTTCTGCAAGTCTTTCTAATTTATTTTCATCACCATGTGTCCATAAAGCATCAAAAATTGCTGCAAACTCTGCTCCTAAACCAGTAACAAAATCTCTTACTTTTTCTAGGTTAGTATCATCTACTTGTGATAATCCCATAGTTGTTGCGTATCTTTCAGCTGTGTTTAATACTTGTATGTCTCTTTGAGTATAGTTTCCATTTATTACATCATCTAATGTTATAACTTGTTGATTACAAAATTGTACAAATTCTCTTGTTATATCTTCTCCTACTAATGCTCTTAACATTTCAGGACTTCCTGTTGCATATAACATTTTAGATGCCATTTCCCACTTTCTAGGATCTGCATTAGGTTTTTCACCATCATATTTACTTCTTAATGTTTCGCCTTTTTTATAAGCAATATAAGAGTAAATTGCAGGGTGTATATTATGTTCGCTTGCCCATTTTAACCAACTTTCAGTAGTTGTTTTAATATATACATGAGCAAATCTATTAAATAATGGCTCTGCTAATTGATTTGCAGCTAATGAATCTTTCATATCATTTCCTGCTGCTACAATTCTTGCATTTTCTGGTAATTGCCAAATACCATTAACTTCTCTATCTAATACGATATTAAATGCTATACCTTGAATACTTGGTAGTGCATTTGTGATTTCATCAAAGAATACAACATGAAGTCTATCTGGCTCTTTTTCACATTTTTCTTCTAATTTCTTTAACCAACTTGGCTTAACATCCATCATCTCGCCTGTTTGTTGATTATATACACTTTTACCATTTAAACTTTCTGGTGTAGCATTACGAAGATATATAATTTCACAAGTTGGGTCTATTTGTTTTACTCTTGCAGATTTACCTTCTGATGAAGGTCCATGCAAGAATACTGCAATTCCACTTTCTATTGCTCCTTTAATTATTTCTTCTTCACTAACTAGTCCAAATTTCAAACCATAAGGATTTCTTCTTTTTTTAGCTTGTTTTCTTTCTTCTTCTAGTTGTTTTCTTTCTTCTGGTGTCATATCTTCAATACGAGTAAATGTTACTGTCTGAGTTAAATCACGCAGCATATATTTATCAAGATATTCTTTCATTTCTGTTGTTGAAAAATCGCCATTATATCTTTTTTTATTATCAGTATGAAATCTTATTCCTGATAAAATTCCTCGTTTAGATACAAGTGTTTTTGTTCTATCATCTATTAACCATACAACAGGGGAAACTTCTACCCATACATTATCGCCATTTATATATTTTACACCATTTGAAAGTTTGAATTCACTTCCAGCATAATTTGATCTTGCTTGAACACGAATATATCTTCTGCCTTGATATTCATATTCCTCATATTTTACTGGCTGAAAAGGTTGATCATAGTCATTATATTTTGTTCTATCAAAGGTATAATCTCTACTAGTTGTTCGCAAATTTCCTCTTTGATATTCACTTTCTAATCTTCTTTGCATATCGGAATTAGGAGCATATTGTGGATACTCACCATATTCAACTTCTTCTGTTCCATTATATCCCCTCACTCTGTTCGGGGAGATTTGTGAGAATACGCTAGATGATAGCAAAGCTGGGCGGACGGTGCCATTGCGTTCGTAACGATATCCGTTATACCTGGAACCATCTACGTCAACGCCACGAACACCACCATAGCCATTGGAAGATCTAGTATAAAACCAACTTGTTCTTCCTTTTAAAGAGTTATCATCAGGTGCAGTATAAGCTTGTGTATCTTCACAATATCCACCTGTTAATACAACTAAATCAGTAATAGCAGCTTTTGTTCCATATTTTTTCATTACTTCTAATTGAGATTCATTATCATTACCCCAAATTTGTCCTTCCGACAATAAAGTTAAATCTTGATTATTCATTTTCATCACCGCCACAACAATATTATACCATATAAATTCGTTTTTTTCTTACTATTTTTATGAATTTATATATTTTTTATCTAAATTCGATAAAAATTTATCCATACTCTTTTAATTAGAATATTTTAACGGTACTTTAAGTCGTTTTAGTTTATAAATCAAAACAAAAAAAGGCTGATAACTATCAACCTAATTTTTTTAAAAACATTGTACAGTACATTTGTGTATAAAATAGCAATTATATTTATAAATATATATTATTTATTATGTATATCAATCTGCTGATAAGGCACTTGAATATTATTATCCTCTAATGTTTCTACTATTTTATTAAGTGCATCTCTTCTAGTTTGTGTTTTATAAAGTGGATTACAATATACTTTTATTTGATAATCTATTGAAGAATCAGATAAATTATTAATTCCATGATATTTACATTCTTCTACTTTTTCTATCTTTTTAACATTATTAACAATCTTTTCAATAATGTTTTCAACATCTTTAACCTTTAATTCATAAGGTAAAGGTATATCAATATTAATTAATTTAGAAACAACTTCTACCTGTTCTATTTTTCTATTAGATATAGAAACAACATTTAAAGTATTAACATCTTCTACTTTAGTTGTCTTTAACCCTATAACTAAAACTTTACCAATAATATCCTCAAACTTAATAACATCACCTACTCTATAATAAGAATCAGATATTATATCAAAACCCTTAATAATATCTTTTAAAGCATCTTGAACAGCAAAACCTATTATAATACTAAATATTCCAACACCTGCAAATATAGAAGAAACATTAAATCCAAATATTTGCAAAATAATTAAAGTAGTTATTATAATGAATATATATCTAATAATACTCCTAGTTAATCTAATAAAAGTCTTTGTTTTTTTATTATTAAAAAACTTAAGATCTTTAATAAAAAACAAAACTATATTATAAACTAATACACTAGATACAATTGCTATCAAAGACTTTAATATCTTAATCACCCATACATTTTTTAATAATTCATTTAACATATTAACACATCCCAATAATATAATATCACATAAAAGTATTTTTTTAAATAAATTAAAAAAAAATACTTGCATAGTGCAAGCGTTTTACATTAATAAAGAACTAATACCTTTAACATATTCTAAATATTCTCCAAATCTTTCTGGATAATTATTAATTTCATCCATAAAATCTCTATAAGTAAAGAACTTTAATTCAATATCTTTACCAACTTTACTTCTCATAAAAGGATTATAATCAGTTGTTAAAACATAATAAGCTATATCAATTTTTCTATTAGTTCCTTTTTTAGGATAATTCTTTTTATAAATTGTTAAAGAATTAATTGGATTTCTTTTTATACTTTCAAAATCAACTGTAATTATCTCATTAACTCTTCTAATAATAGTATTAGTTAAATAATTATCTTCTTCTGTATCATAAACTAACATTTTATATTTATT
>JAZUAY010000029.1:0-14593 GCA_045638205.1 Bacilli bacterium | reverse complement strand
AAAAAAGAATATTGATAAAATTAAAGATTATAAATTAGATAGAAAATTCGTTGGTATTGGTACTACTAGATATCTTGATTATGTTATGGATGAAGAAAGAGATCGTGGTTTAACTGATGAAGAGTATATAATAGATATTGATCCATTTGTTTTTGAAGAAAAGGATGATGAAGATACATGGTTCAAGTAATTAATGATTTTTTAGATTATTTAAAAAGTATTAGAAATTATTCAGAATATACTATTATTAATTATAATGATGATTTGAAAAAATATATTAATTATTTAGAAAGAGAATGTTTAGATTATAAAGATATTGAGTATACTGATATTAGAGGGTATCTTATTTATTTAAAAGAAGAAGAACAAGAAAAGAATTCTAGTATTTGTAGGAATTTATCAGCACTTAGGAGTTTTTATAATTATTTAGTTAATAAAGAAAAACTTGATAATAATCCCTTTGTTTATGTTAGTGGTCCTAAAAAAGAACTTAGACTTCCTAGATATTTTGAATATAATGAACTTGAAGAATTATTTCTAGTACCTGATACTAAAACACCTTTAGGACAAAGGGATTTACTTATTTTAGAATTTTTATATGCTAGTGGAGTAAGAGTTTCTGAACTTGTAAATATAAAAATTAAAGATATTGATATGAGTGAAAGAAAAGTTATAATACTTGGTAAAGGTAAGAGGATGCGTGTTGCATACTTTGGAGAACACGCTAGAAATATTTTAAAAGTATATCTTAATGATGGATATAAAAAATTAAATAAAAATAATTTAGAGTATATGCTTATTAATAATAAAGGTACTCAGCTTACAGAAAGAGGAGTTAGAGATATATTAAGCCGTATTATTAAAAAAACTAGTTTAAATAAAAATATATCACCACATATGTTAAGACATACTTTTGCAACTCATCTTTTAAATGAAGGTTGTGATATCTTAAGTGTTCAAAAACTTCTTGGTCATGAATCTATTAATGCAACAGGTATTTATACTCATGTTACAACATCTCATTTAAAAGAAGTTTATTATAAAAATTTTCCAAGGGCTAGGATGAAGAAATGATAGAGTTTAATAGTTTAGAAGAGTTGTATGAAAGAGTTATGCCTGTTCTTTCATATAAATGTAGAAAATTAGAACTTTTAGGTAATAATATAACTGAGTTTGAGTTGTTTAGTTATTTATCAGATGACTTTTCTAAAACGAAAGGTCTTACTTTATTTGATGTGGTTGATAAAATTATGAATTTTGAAACTTTTTAAATTTATGTAAAAAAATGTCTAGTTTACTTTAATTATTTTAAAAATGTTAGTATAATGGATAAAGACAAGGTAGGTAGTTAATATGGCAAAAAAATATGATGATGATTCGATTAAAATTTTAGAAGGATTAGAAGCAGTTAGAAAAAGACCAGGAATGTATATTGGTTCAACAGATAAGAAAGGGCTTCATCATTTAGTTTGGGAAATTGTTGATAATTCTATAGATGAGGCTATTAACGGATATGGTGATTATATTAAAATTACTCTTCATTCTGATAAGTCTATTAGTGTACTTGATAAAGGACGTGGTATGCCTGTTGGTATGCATGCATCTGGTAAACCTACACCGGAAGTTATTTTAACAGTTTTACATGCAGGTGGTAAATTTGAAACCGATGGTTATAAAGTTTCAGGTGGTTTACATGGTGTTGGATCAAGTGTTGTTAATGCTTTATCTACTTATTTAGAGGCTACAATTTATCGTGATGGTGGTATTTATTACATGAAGTGTGTTGATGGTGGTAAAGTTGTTACAACTCTTAAAAAAATAGGGGATACTAAAAAAACAGGTACTGAAATTAGATTTTTACCTGATAAAGAAGTTTTTGGTAATATTAATTTTTCTTTTACAACTATTTGTGAAAGAATGCAAGAGTCTGCTTTTTTACTTAAAGGTATTACTATTGAAGTTGTGGATGAAGAAGATAATAGGAATGCTTTGTTTTATTATGAACGTGGAATTGATGAGTTTGTAGAATATTTAAATAAAGGTAAAAATGTTTTACATAAAGTTATTAATTTTAATGGTACTAAAGAGGATATTGATGTTGAAATTGCTATGCAATATACAGATACATACTCAGAAAATATTGTTAGTTTTGTTAATAATGTTAAAACTATTGATGGTGGGAGCCATGAAGTTGGATTTAAAACTGCACTAACTCGTGTTTTTAATGATTATGCTAAAAGTAATGGATTTATTAAAGGTAAAAGCTCTTTAGATGGAAGTGATGTTAGAGAAGGACTAACTGCGGTAGTTTCTCTTAAGATACCTGAGGCACTTTTACAATTTGAAGGACAAACTAAAGGTAAACTTGGAACACCTCAGGCTAGAACTGCGGTTGATGCTATTTGTCAAGAAGGTCTTCGTGTTTTTTTGGAAGAAAATAAAACAGTTGCTACAGAAATTATTAATAAATCTTTAAAAAGTAAAATTGCAAGAGAAGCAGCTAGAAAGGCAAGAGAGGAAGCTAGAAAAGGTAAAAATAGAACTCCTAAAGATAGAGCATTATCAGGTAAACTTACACCAGCACAATCTAAAGATAAAACTAAAAAAGAATTGTTTTTAGTTGAGGGTGACTCTGCAGGAGGTTCTGCAAAACAAGGAAGGGATAGAAAATATCAAGCGATACTTCCTTTACGTGGTAAAGTTATTAATACAGAGAAAGCTAAAATGGATGATATTTTAAAAAATGAAGAAATTAATACAATGATTTATACAATTGGTGCAGGATGTGGAGAAACCTTTGAAATAAGTGACTGTGAATATAATAAAGTTATAATCATGAGTGATGCTGATGAAGATGGAGGACATATTCAGTGCTTACTTCTAACATTTTTCTATCGTTTTATGAAACCTTTAATTGAAGATGGAAGACTTTATATTGCTTTGCCACCACTATTTAAAATTGATTATGGTAAAAAGATGCCAGTTGAATATGCATATAGCATAGATGAAATGAAAGAAAAAGTTAAAGGTAAGAAATGCGAAGTTCAAAGATATAAAGGTCTTGGTGAGATGAATGCTAATCAGTTATGTGAAACTACTATGAAACCTGGAAGTAGAACTTTAATTAGAGTTAACATTGAAGATGCACAGCTAGCTGAAAAACGTGTTTCTACACTTATGGGGTCAGATATCGCACCACGTAAAGAATGGATTGAAGAAAATGTTGAATTTTCACTTGAAGATGATTATCAAATTTAGGAGGGTATAATGGCAAAAAAAACTGAAACAAAAGAAATAATTGAAAAAATTAGAGAATATACTCTTGAAGAAATAATGGGTGAAAGATTTGGAAGTTATTCTAAATATATTATTCAAGAACGTGCTATTCCAGATGCTAGAGATGGTTTAAAACCAGTTCAAAGAAGAATAATATACTCAATGTATCATGAGAAAAATACATATGATCATCCATACAGAAAAAGTGCTAAAACTGTAGGGGACGTTATAGGTAATTATCATCCACATGGTGATACATCTATATATGACGCTATGGTTAGAATGAGTCAAGATTGGAAAGCAAGAGATCCATATATTGATATGCATGGTAATAACGGCTCAATTGATGGAGATAGTCCTGCTGCTTATCGTTATACTGAAGCGAGACTTTCTAAAATTTCTAATGAAATGATAAGAGATATAGATAAAAATACTGTAGAGTTTGCACCTAACTTTGATGATTCTACAGTTGAACCTACAGTTTTACCTGTTAGATTTCCAGCACTTTTAGTTTATGGATCAACTGGTATTTCAGCTGGATATGCTACTAATATTCCGCCTCATAATTTAGGTGAAGTAATTGATGCAACAATTTATAGAATTGATAATCCTAAATGTGAACTTGCTGAACTTATGGATTTTGTTAAAGGACCTGATTTTCCAACAGGTGCTATAATTGAGGGTAAGCAAGGATTAATTGATGCTTATACAACTGGTAGAGGTAAAATTGTTGTAAGAAGTAAAGCCCAAATAGAGAAAAAAAATGGTAAAGAATCTATTATTATTAAGGAAATACCATTTGAAGTTAATAAAGCAATGCTTGTTAAAAAAATTGATGATATTAGAATTGATAAAAAAATTGATGGTATAGCAGAAGTTAGGGATGAGTCTGATAGTGAAGTACGTATTGCAATAGACCTTAAAAAAAGTGCAAATTCAGAACTAGTACTGAACTATTTATATAAAAATACTGAAATTCAGTCTAGTTATAATTTTAATATGGTAACTATTGTAAATAAATGTCCTAAACAACTTGGACTTGCAAAAATGTTAGATGCTTTTATCGCACATAAAAGAGAAGTAGTTATTAGAAGAACTGAGTTTGATCTAAGAGCATTTAAAAAACGTCTACATATAGTAGAAGGCTTAATTAAATGTATTTCTATTTTAGATGAAGTAATTCGTGTGATTCGAGCTAGTAAAAATAAAAGTGATGCAATAGAAAATTTAGTTAAAGAATTTTCTTTTACTAAAGAACAAGCTGAAGCTATTGTTATTTTAAGACTTTATAGTTTAACTAATACAGATATTAAAGAATTAGAAGAAGAACTAGCACAGTTAAAATTAAATGTTGCAGCACTTGAAAAAATACTAGCAAGTGAAGCTAATTTAAAGAAATTAATAAAAAGAGAATTATTAAAAATAAAAGATAATTATAAAACACCTAGACTTACTGAAATAAAAGATGAAATTAAAGAAATAAAAATAGATACTAGAGAAATGATACCTAAAGAAAATGTTGTTGTTATGCTTACTAAAGATGGTTATATTAAACGTACTAGTTATAGAAGTTTCTCTGCATCTAATGAAGATGCAACATTAAAAGAAAATGATTTTGTAATAGGTGAGTATAATCTTAATACAATGGATACTATTTTAGTATTTACAACGCTAGGAAATTATTTATTTATACCAGTTCATATGATACCTGATGTAAAATGGAAAGATATGGGAAAACACATTAGTAATTTAATTCCAATTGCAGAGGATGAAGAAGTTATATCTTGTGTTCCAGTTACTAATTTTGAAATAGATAAACATATTGTGTTAATTAGTAAAAATGGAATGATTAAAAGAACACTTCTTAAGGATTTTCAAGTTAATCGTTATACTAAACCAGTTGTTTGTATGAAATTAAAAGGTGATGATGTTGTCGTTAATGCTTTCTTAGATGATAAAGAAAATATCTTTATTAGTACTCATAATGGTTTTGGATTAAGCTTTAAATTAGAAGAAGTATCTGTTGTAGGTGTTAGAGCAAGTGGTGTTAAAGCAATAAAATTAAAAGATGACTATGTTGTTAGTGCCAATCTTTTTGATGATGCGGATGAATATTTAACAGTTATAACTGATAGAGCAACAGCTAAAAGAGTTAGACTAAGTGATTTTGAACTTTCTAGTCGAGCTTTAAAAGGGTTATTAATAATTAGAGAAGTTAAATCTAAACCTTATAAAGTATTAAAAACGTTTATTACTGATACTAAAAATATGATAGGACTTAGAAATAGTAAAATACAATTATATAAAGTTAGTAGTATTCCTATTCTAGACAGATATTCTACTGGTAAAGAATTAACTAAAAAAGAAATTAATAATAGTTTTGTTCTTATTAATGGAATAGAGGAAAAAACAGAAGAAGTTGTAAAAATTCCTAAAAAAGAACAAATATCTTTAGAAGATGTAGATAATATGTTAAAAGGAATAAAGTAAATTAGTACACTTGATATTTTGTCTATTCAAGTGTAGCAGGTTTTCATGATTGCACTTATATCACTAGTTGATGCAAGTGCTTTTTTACTGATCCCCTGGAGAACAAAAAACATTTTACATACAAGTGTATTATATAAAATTTTGCAAAAAAAAATAACGTGATAATAATATATCATGTTTTTTTGTTGGTGTAGCAATAAAAAAAGGATCTTAAAGTACGCTACTTTAAGTAATCTACCCTTATATATAGATATTATCATATTTTTAGGAAAAATAAAACAATTTTTTACAATAAAATATTTTGGTCAAAATTTCTTTTTCTTTTTATACTATGTATAATCATTTTTATTTTCTTAAAGTAGCGTACTTTAAGAAAATGAGAGGTGTGAAAAATGAATGAAAAGATAACCAAAAGAAGTATAATATTTATAATTTCAGATATATTAGTTTTAATAATAGTTTTAGGTATAGCATATGCTACATTTAGTTATGCAAAACCAGGAACAAAAGTAAATAAAATTATTGCGGGAGCAATAACAATGAGTTATACAGAAAGCTCAAACAAAATAAGTATAGCAAATGCAACACCAATGAGCGATACATCAGGTGAGGCGATGGCAGGAGATGGAGAATATTTTGATTTTACAATATCAACAAATATGACAACATCACAACCTATTTCATATGAAGTAACAGCAGAAAAAGATAATGAGTCAACTCTTGCAGATGATGAAGTAAGACTTTATTTAGAAAAGTATGAAACAGAAAGTGCTATAGCAAGTGGAGAAAGTATTGAATATGAAGAAGTGTTCTCTCCAATTGCATTTACACCAATAGATAGTGAGGATGCAACGGGAGAAGATAGTTTAGGAGCCAAAAACACTGAAATGTTATTAGATACAGGAGAGATAACAACAGACAAAACAGTGTATTATAGACTACGTATGTGGGTAGCAGAGGGGTATACTCATACACAGGAGGCTAAAACATATGAAGTAACAGTAAATGTATATGGAAAAGATGTAACAGTTGAAGGAGCGAATGGGATTAACTTATCAAAAAAATCTTTAACCATGCAAAAAGGAGAAACGAAACAAATTAGTGCTGAAGTAACTCCATCAAGTGCAAAGAATAAGAATTTAATATGGACTTCACTAAATCAAAGCGTAATAAAAGTAGATAGTAGTGGAAATATAACAGCAGTAGGAGTAGGAACAGCAATTGTAAGAGTACAAACATCAGATAAAAGAAAAACAGCAGAGTGTACAGTAACAGTAGTAGATGCTGATGCTGAAAGTGTAAGTCTAAATACAGAAAGCGTGACATTAGTAAGAGGTAGTACAAATCAGTTAACAGCAACTGTATTACCAGTTGATGCTAGTGATAAATCGGTAACATGGAGTAGTGCATCAAATGGAGTAGCAACAGTATCTTCAACAGGACTTGTAACAGCAGTAGGAATAGGAGTAACAACTATAACAGTAGAGACAGTAAATGGAAAAACTGCAACAGTAGAAGTAACAGTAGTAGCACCAACACCAGATACTATAACAATAAGTGGACCAAATACAGTAGATATAGGTTCTACAACACAGTTAAGTGTAGCTAATGCCAGTGGAGAAACAAGTGGCGAAGTTAGTAGTCTAGATCTAGTGTGGAGTAGTAGTGATACAAGTAAAGCTACAGTATCAAGTAATGGGTTAGTAACAGGAATAGGAGCAGGAAGTGTAACAATAACAGCAAGTGTAAGAGAGTATCCTGATATATATGCAACTAAGCAGGTAACAATACAACAACCAAGTATAACATCAATAACAATGAGTAGTGATATAACAATAGATAGTGGAAATACTGCAATATTTACAATATCATATTTACCAAGTAATGCAGGAAATATAGAAGATATAGAATGGATAAGTAGTAACACTGAAGTAGCCACAGTAGACTGTGATGGACAGACATATTGTGAGATAGAAGGATTAGCAGGAGGAAGTACCACCATAACTGCTAGGACAACAAATGCCATATATGCTACTGCTACTTTAACAGTTAATCAAGTCATTAGAGCTACAGATTTTGCAGTAGGAGATTATGTACAAATGACTCCAAGTTATGTAGGAAGTTACACACCAACAAAAGATAGTTCAAGTTCATATTATACAGGAACTTCTAATCCAGGAAGTGTCACACCAAGTGAACTAACAAAATGGGTAGTAATAAAAGATTTATCAACATCTAATATAATAGAAATAATGTCATTAAATGTTTCCAGTACAAATATAACTGTATATGGATTACATATAAATAAAATGGGTGCAATATTAAATAAAATTTCTGAACAATATTCAAACGATATATATACTAATGGGTATCGTGGTTTCGGATATGTTGAAGGATGTAATCTTGAAGTAAAACCATCTTATACTGGTGGTTCAGATAATTGTTATAATTATGATTTAACTTTAATAAATGATGCTATAGGAAGTACAAGTGCCAAATCAAATAATGGAACTTATTGTAAATATTTTACTGCATCTACCAATATATCACAACATTTATATCAGGTAAAATATGTTGATACTAATGGAACAATACAAAGTCAAAACACATCTAATTCTGGAAGTGCAGGTTCTGTTTCAGCTTCAATTAGACCTATTCTATCATTAAAACCAACAGCAAAAGCATTAGCTAGCGGAGATGGAAGTTCTAATAATCCATGGGTTCTTGTGGAGTAGTATTATTTATATAACAGTATAATAATTAATTACAAAGTAATAATATATTGTACCAATATAAACAATACTATAAAATAAATTAGAGTATCTCAATACGAGATACCTTAATACTAGGTAGATTTTTAATCTACTTAGTATTAGGGTTACATTTTTTACAAATTAAAACTTTAATGGACCTTGTTTTAATTTCTACTCACACTTCGGTGTAACTCTATATTTGCAGAATAGATTTTCTATTCTGTTTTTGTATGTAAAGATTTCAATCTATGAAAAAATTATAAAATAATTTTAGTAAACTAATTGTAATTGTAGAATAAATCTAGTATAATACAAATATATATTAATTAAATCCTCATATATTAATATAACAAAATTTATTCGATAGCGTGTAATTACTTTAGAGGAGAAGTAATTATGCATGATGCGGGATACACTTTTTTAGAGAAAGTGTATCTTTTTTTCTTATTCAAAGGAGGCGATAATATTATGAATTTTTATGAAGAAATAAAAGAACAAATAATTAATAATGTAGTTGTTAAGAAAGTTAAAGATTATAGTAAAAATAAAAGTGATTTAAAAACATATTATAATGTAGGTAAACTTCTTGCAAAAGCAGGTAAACATTATGGCGAAGGAATTATTAAAGAATATTCTAAAAGGTTAACAAAAGAATTTGGTAGAGGATATAATATAACTAATCTAAAATATTTTAGGCAATTTTACTACTTTTCAAAAAGTTACACGGTGTGTGACCTTTTGACATGGTCGCATTATAGAACAATCTTATCTATAAGTAATGATGCAGAAATTAATTATTATATTAAAATAACAAAAGAGCAAAATTTATCAGTAAGAGAGTTACAAAGAAGAATTAAAAGTAATGAATATGAAAGATTACAGAGTAGAATACTATACAAAGAATATAAATTAGTCTAGTCCAATTAATTAATCTTTGTTATAATAATATTAATATAATATTAAAAAGAAGGTGATTTTTTGAAGATAGCAACATTTAATATTCAAAATAGATATTTACAAGAAAACTTTTTAACAGATTATGAATATATAGAAAAATTAATAGAATTTATAAAAAATAATAAATTAGATATATTAGGATTACAAGAAGTAGTACCAAGTATAAAAAAAGAGCTTATTAAAGAATTTAATTTTTATGGTAAAGGTAGGTTTTTATTACCAACAAGGGTTAATGAATATAATCCAGTAATTACAAATTACAATGTAATCTCAACAGAAACTATAAAATTACCATTTTTAAGAAGTTTCTTACCACGTATTGCAACTATTACAACAGTAAATAGTGATGAAACCCTAGTTAAGGTAATAAATACACATTTATGTTTATATAAATATCACACAGTAAAACAAAAAGAGTTGGATAAAATAATAGATATTATTAAAAATACTGAAACTCCTATAATATTAATGGGTGATTTTAATATGAAAGAAACAAGTGATGAATTTAAAACCTTTTTAGAAAGAATAAAAAAACTAGATATGAAATTAGTACCTAATAAAGAATCAACCTATAATAATTCAAAATTAGATTATATATTTGTAAGTAATGCTTTTAAAATAAATGAAGTTGATGTAATTGATAGTAAAATAAGTGATCATAAAGCACTTGTAGTAGATTTAAGTTTATAGTATAATGAAGTAAAGGTGGTAATAATTATGGAAGAATATTTAAAAGAAAATGGAATTAATTTAGAAGAAAGTTTGAATTTATTAGGAGATATTGATACATATAAATCAATAATGTTAGATTTTTTAGAAAGTAGCCAAAACAGATTAAATAGAATAAAAAAATATCATGAAACAAAAGAATTAAATAATTATGAAATTGAAGTACATTCTCTAAAAAGTGATTCTAAATATTTAGGATTTGATAAATTAAGTAACCTAGCTCTATCTCATGAAACAGCTTGTAAAAATAATGATTATAATACTATTGATTTAACATTTGATGAATTTATTAAAGAGTTTGAAAGAATTATAGGTATTTGCAAAACTTGTTTAAAAGAAAGTAAAGATGAAAGTGTTGAAGTAATTGAAAATGATATTGAATTAGATAATAGAAAAATCATTTTAATAGCAGATGATTCTAATATTATTAGAGATTTTATAAAAGAAAGTTTTGGCGATGAATATAAATTAGTTGGTGTAGAAAATGGTAAAAATGCAGAAAATATTATAAATAAATATGAAGATAGAATTGCATGTTTACTATTAGATATTAATATGCCAGAAGTTGATGGTTTTAGAGTATTAGAATGGTTAAATGAAAATAATTTATTTATAAAGATTCCTGTATCAATAATAACAGGATTAAATGACAAAGAAACAATTGAAAAAGCCTTTAATTATCCAATAATTTCAATGCTAAATAAACCATTTAATAAAAGTGATGTCAAAGAAGTAATTATAAAAATGATTAATAAGGAGTAAAAATGAGAGTATTAGTAACAGGATGTTGTGGTTATATTGGAACTCATACAACAGTAAAATTATTAGAAAACGGATATGATGTTATAGGACTTGATAATTTTAGTAATAGTAAAAAAGAAAGTTTAGATAAAATAAAAGAAATAACTAATAAAAGTATAACTTTCTACGAAGGTGATATGCTAGATAGTAATATTTTAAAAAAGATATTTACAGAAAATGATATAGATGGTGTCATAGATTTTGCAGCATATAAAGCAGTAGGTGAAAGTGTAAAAAAACCAGTTGAGTATTACATAAATAATGTAAGTAGCATCTTAAATTTACTAAGTGTAATGAAAGAATTTAATTGTAAAAAACTAGTTTTCTCATCATCTGCTACAGTATATGGTGATCCAGAAGTTGTACCAATTAAGGAAACTGCAAAAACTGGTGTAACAACAAACCCATATGGAACAAGTAAATTATTTGTTGAGAAAATTTTAAAAGATTTATATAAATCAGATAACACATGGGATATATGTATTTTAAGATATTTCAATCCAATAGGAGCACATCCATCTGGTCTAATTGGAGAAGATCCAAATGGAGTACCAGCTAATTTAATGCCATACATTGTAAAAGTTGCCACAGGTGAATTAGAATGTTTAAGTGTATTTGGAAATGATTATGATACACATGATGGAACTGGTGTCAGGGATTATATTCATGTTGTAGATCTAGCTTATGGCCATGTACTAGCTATGAAAAAATTAGAAAAAGAAGATAATGGTATATTTATATATAATTTAGGTACAGGAGTGGGATACAGTGTTTTAGATATAATTGATACATTTGAGCGTGTTAATAATATTAAAGTAAATAAAAAAATAGTTGCTAGACGTCCTGGAGACATTGCTAAGTGCTATAGTGATCCAAGTAAAGCAAAAGAAGAATTAGGCTTTGTTTGTAAAAAGACATTAGAAGATATGGTAAAAGATTCATGGAATTATGAAAAACAAAATAAAAGTTATACAATAAAGAAATAATGGTAGATTATAAAAAAAGAATATGAATTAGCCAAATTTACATTAAATAAACTTATTTGTCAGTTTTATGAATATGATATAGACAAAGAACAAGCAAAAAGTTTAGGGCTTCATTATACTTTAAAAGATATTAACAATTATGATAAAGTTACGTGTGTTTTTCATAACTATGATGCTTTAGGAATGTTTCTTTGGAGCAAATTAAAAATAGATGAACCAATAGTTTTAATGAGTTATATGTATTTTCTAAGAGAAAAAAAAGAAGATAAAAATAGTGAAATTGATTTTTTTAAAGAATATTTAGAACTTAGACATATTATTATAGATATGATTTACAAATATTATTCCACAATGATAGATATTAATTATATGTTAGAAAATAAAATAAAGTTTCAAAATGTTGATTTAGATTATAATAAAAAAAAGGTTCACGTTTGTGATCATCTTTATGAAAATGCTGGTGAATTAGCATTTAAAACTTTAAATATAAACAATAATGTAATATCACAAAGTAATTTAACTAAAATTAAGAAAGATTTAGAAAATGAATTATTAGAATATAATCATAAACAAAAGATAAAGATTAAAAATTAATTTTTCTTGTTTTAATGCTCCTTTATTAATTCTTTATATTGTTTATGGTAGGTTATAATTAGGAGAAATAAGAAATGAAGAAAATAGTAAGTTTAATGTTATTAAGTATTTTTGTAATATGTTTAACTGGTTGTGGATTACAAAAAAATAAAAAGGCTAGTACTGATGAGTTGATCAAAAAAGCTGATATACTTGATTGGAAAAAGGTTAGTTCTACTATTACGGATAATGGTGCAAAAAAAGAGGATTATAATAATAAATTATATATTTATACAGCAAAAGTAGAATCAATTGAATCAGATTATTGTCAATTAGAATATGAAAATCCAATACTTGCATATCTTGATAAAAAAACTTTAAAAACATTAAACGAAAAAGATGTAATAACTGTTATTGGAGTATTAACAGATTTAGATGATTTCCCAAAATTAAAACCTGCAAGAAAAATAGATAATAAAACTATAAAGAAAAATTTTATATTTGCAATTAATGAAACATCTGGTGGTTATAAAAAAATGAAATATTCAAATTATGTAGTAAACAAAAAAACTAATTTAATTACTTCTTATCAAACATCAGGCGATGAAAATGGAACCCATACTTTAAAATATGATAAAAAAGGTAATATCATTAAAGATATTAATGAAAAAACAAATAAGGCATATGGAGTAGAAACAGTAACATATACTTATAATAAAGACAATACAGTTAAAACAGAAGCTTATAGTGAAACTAAAGATTCAGAAACTAAACAAGGTAATGTTTGGGAATTTACTTATGAAAAAGATTCTAAAAATAGAGTTATTAAAAAAACAGGTGTAAATACTACTTCAGATGATAAGTATACTATGATATATGAGTATGAGTATGATGATAATAATAATATTAAAACAGAAACACAAATAAGTTCTAAAAATACTTATAAAATTGAATATGAATATGATGAATTTAATAATAAAATAAAAGAAATATCATATAATATTCAAAAACCAACTTCAAAAGTTGTCACTACTAATACATATAGCATTATAGCAAAAAAATAAAGTCAAATAAGGCTTTTTTTTGACTTTTATAAATAAAAAGATTTACAAATCTATGTAAACCTTTATATCTTAATGGAGGGCCTAGTCGGATTTGAACCAACGATCAGGGAGTTGCAGTCCCACGCCTTACCACTTGGCTATAGACCCAAAACAATATCACATAAACAATTTTACAATAATAACTTAAGTTTGTCAATTATATTTATAATAAAGTTTATGTAATATAAATAAAAAATAATTACTTTTTCTTCTTTAATAAATCTCTAATTTCTTTTAAAGTTTCTAATTGTTCATCTTTCTTTTCTTCTTGTTCATCTTCTTTTTTTCTATTTAATTTACTAATCATTTTAGTAAACATAAAAATACAGAAAGCCACAATTAAAAAATCAATAATATTTTGAATAAAAACACCATAATGAATAGTAGCATCATTAACTTTTAAAGTTAAATTAGTAAAATCAATTCCACCGATAACAATACCTAATAAAGGCATTAAAATATCATTAACTAAACTAGTAACAATTTTACCAAAAGCAGCTCCAATGATAACACCAACTGCTAAATCAACCACATTACCTTGAGAAATAAATTCTTTAAATTCATTAACAGTTTTTTTATTCTTATTTATAATTTCTTTCTTATCAATTTTTTTAGCCATGATAATCCCTCCTCCTGCTAATATAATACCACAAAATAAAAAAACTTGCAAAAAAATTAAAAATATGTTATAATATGTAGCGGTTAGGGGGGATATTATGCAAAATTTAGTAGAAAAATATAGAGAAAGTGAAAGAAACAATAAAAAATATGAATTTTTAGATAGTTTAGATATCTTACAATTATTGCAATTAAAATATCATTTAGGTTATATAAAAGTAGGAGATAACTATAATAAAGAATTAAATTTAGATGAAACTTTAGATAAAGCAATAATAGAAGATAATTTTAGAAGTAGATTACGAAA
>JAZUAY010000028.1:0-2202 GCA_045638205.1 Bacilli bacterium | reverse complement strand
CAAAAGAGAAATTTGGTAATAAGTTTGAAGTTATAAAGAAAATAATATACATATTTATCATACCTATTATAATATATTATGGAATAAATATGATAACTAATATAATGAACCAACATGTAATAAATGCAGATAGCCTAATAATTAAAAAGCAAATATCATATGTATTGAATAATCCTTTAAAATATATTATGATATTATACAACGAAATAAAAATAAATAGATTACTCTATATTGAAACAACAATAAGCAAAATAGGAATGTTAAATGTTAATATACCAATAATGTTTATAACAATAGAAATATTTTATTTGTTAATAATACCTATAGCAGAAAGTTTAGAAACCAAAATAAATATAAATAGAAAAATGAAAATAACATTATTTCTAATTGTAATTACAGATATAGCCTTAATATTTACAGCAATGTACATATATTGGACTTGTAAATTTAAAGTTGGTGCCGATTACATTAAAGGAGTACAAGGAAGATATTTTATACCACTTGTTTTTCCATTTTTATTAATATTTGCTACAAATAAAATAAACAAAAACAAGTTATTAAATATTATAAATAATAATTATTATATAATACCGATTATTGTTTTGATAGCAACAACAATCACAGAAATTGTAACATATTTAACTTAAAAAAGAAAGAGAGAAATAATATGAAAAAGATTCTATTAATTATACCAGCATATAATGAACAAGATAATATTCTAAACACATATAATAGTGTCATAGAATATAATAAGAAATATAAGACAAACTATGATTGTATTGTTATTAATGATGGTTCAACAGATAAAACAAAAAAAATATTAGAAGATAATAATATACCACATATTAATCTAGTACATAATCTAGGAATAGGTGGAGCAGTACAAACAGGATATAAGCATGCTTATTATAAAGATTATGATATAGCAGTACAATTTGATGGTGATGGACAACATGATATTAATTATGTTAAAACCATAATTGAACCAATAATTAATGATAAATCAGATATGGTAATTGGCTCTAGATTTATAAAAGATATAGATACGTTTAAATCAACATTAGTAAGACGTATGGGAATAAAAGTAATATCTGTATTCATGAAGTTTGCAACAAGAAGAAAGATATATGATACAACATCAGGTTTTCGTGCGGTTAATAAAGATTTAATATATGATTTTTCATTGTCATATCCAAATGAATATCCAGAACCAGTAACAACAGCAGAAGTATTAAAAAAAGGTTACAGAGTATCAGAAGTATCAGTAGAAATGAAAGAAAGAGCTGCTGGTAAATCATCAATAAGAGCATGGAAGAATATTTACTATATGCTTAATGTCTGTCTGTCTTTGTTAGCTATCAAAATTAGGAGGTACAAAAAATGTCAAAGAGTTTAACCTTAACATTATTAATTGTATCTATTATTCTATTTGCTATAACTACAATGGTATTAAAAAAAGGAAGAATATCAGAAAAATATTCACTATTATGGTATGCATTCGCACTTATTATACTATTAGTTGGAATTTTTCCTAGTTTATTCTCATTTATATCTTCTAACTTAGGTTTTGAAGTAATGTCTAACTTAGTGATTGCAATAATACTAGGAGCCTTAATATTATTATCAATGGCCTTAACAGTAATGATTGCAGGACAAAAAAAGAAAACAACATTACTAATAGAAGAAATATCCATATTAAGAGCTGAAATAAATAGTATTAAACAAAAAATAAAATAGAGGTAGTTTATGAAAAAAAATATAAAGAAAGATTTTTTTTGGAATACATTAGGATCTACATTTAGTGCTTTTAATTCCTTGTTTTTCTTGATAATAGTAACTAGAATAAATGGAATAAATGATGCCGGGATATTTACTTTTGCATTTTCAACAGCATGTTTATTTTATGTAATAGGAAATTATAGTGGAAGAGTTTATCAAGTTACAGAAAAAGATGAAAAGATAACTAATACAGACTATTTTTATGCAAAAATTATAACATGTTTCTTAATGTTAATAGTATCATTTATCTTTTGCATAATAAGAGGATATAATATTTTTAAATTTGCAGTTATAATCATGCTTGTAATATATAAATTATTAGAAGCATATAGTGAATTTTTATATGCTATCATTCAAAAAAACAATGAATTATATAAAGTAGGTAAATCATTATTTTTTAAAGCATATATAAGTCTAATATTG
>JAZUAY010000027.1:0-15291 GCA_045638205.1 Bacilli bacterium | reverse complement strand
ATTATCAGTAATTGGAATTATCGCAGTAAATAGTATTATTAATCATGGTAAAATTGAACACTATAATTCTGCTAAAAAATCATTAAGAATGTCAGCTGAATCATACGCACAAGATAATCGTAATTATTTGCCTAAAAATATTGGTGAAAGAACAAATATAACATTAAAAACATTAGTAGAAGAAAGAAGTATTAAAGATATATTAACTTTAAATCATCTAAATTATGCAGGAAGCTATATTGCAAGTAGAACTTATATGGAAGATGTAAAGAAAAATTATAAAACACTTGAATATTTTATAGATATACATAGAGATTCTATTGCAAAAGAAAAGACAACAATTAACATAGATGGTAAAAACTATGCAAGTGTTTTATTCATTGTAGGATTAGAAAATGATAACCATGATAAAAATTATGAATTTACAAAAAAAATACATGATAAAATAAATGAAAAAAAGAATATTTCAAAAGGAATATTAACTAAAGGTGGTAAAGGTGTTAATGGAGTATATAATCAAGATTTTTCAGAACATACTATTTTGATTGAAATAGGAGGAATAGATAATACAATTGAAGAAGTAATGAATACAGCACTAGTAGTAGGAGAAGCGATAACAGAGGTGATAAAAGATGAAAACTGCTAAATATTTATTTTTATTTATATTTACAAGTTATTTTTTATTATTTATTGGTTTGTATACTGCACAAGGTTTTGGTTATTATGATTTTGAAAGTAGTAAGAAAAAGACTCTAACTGCAAATGCTATGAAAAAGTTTGATGAAGATATAAAAAAAGGTAAGAAAGTAGATGTAAAAGATTATGTAGAAGAAGAAAAAAATTACAATAATAATATATCTCGTGCATCTCTTGCTCTTTCTAATATTATAGAAAAAAGCTTTGATATGTTAATGAATAAGATGTTTAATGAAGTATATAATGTAACTAGAGATAAGTGATTCGTACCATTTTTTCACATTTTATTGATTTTTTTTATGTTATATTAAATAAAACAATCTTTAATATAACACAAGATAAATAATTATATATCAGAATAATTATTTATCACTTGAAAAATTAATAAATATATGTTAAATTAATACTGTAAGTATTACTTACATATAATAAAAAAGGAACGCTTGATTTGCCTTTCAAGTGTTACCTCGTTTTTTTGGGTAACACCCGTATCAATGATGCGAGTGTTTTTTCTACCGAACCCTCTGATGTTTATTAGTAATGTTTATACAATAGAAGGATTAATAAAAAAATGAATATAAGTAGTGTGCTTATCAAGAAGTCTTTTTTACCCATAAACATACCTCCTTCCTGGAGGTAACACTCATTTTCCAAACGTTCCAATAACTATACTAACATAAAACTATTTTACATACAAGTGTATTATATAAAATTTTATAAAAAAATTAACGTGATAATTTTAAAATCACGTTTTTTGCTTTTATAGTAAGAAAAAAAGAACCCTAAAGTTAGTTACTTTAAGATTTTTCTATTTATAGTATTAGTTTATCATACTTTTGGATAAATTGGAATACCTAAATTTACCTAATTTATTTTGGTCAAAATATTTTTATACTTATTATATAAAGGAATTATTCCTGTTTTCCTAAAGTAACTAACTTTAAGTAAATATGAAAGGGTAGAAGTCTATGATAGAGAAAATAAAAAAAATGACCAAAAATAGAGAAAGAAGAAACTTAATTGTATCAGTAATAGCGCTATTATTTATTATAATGGCAGTTGTAGGAATAACATATGCCGCATTTAGTTATACCAAAGCAGGTACAAAAAGTAATAAAGTTACAACTAGTACTATAACAATGAATTATAATGAAGCGACAAATGGAATTACTCTGACAGATGCATTTCCAATATCAGATAATGATGGAAAACAATTAACTGGAGAAGGTAATACTTTTGGTTTTACAGTAACAGTAACAACTGGTAATAATACTCCAGTTGGATATGAAATTTCTGCTGTGAAAGATCCAAATTCAACATTATCAAACAACGATGTAAGAATATATTTAGAAAAGAGTACTAGTGGAGCAGAAGGAACATACAGTAGTGTATTAGAACCAACTGGATATAATCCAATTAACGCAACAACAGAAATAGGAACACCAGCAGGAGAAATGTTACTTCATAGTGATAGTACAACAAGTACTAGAACAGATTATTATATTTTAAGAATGTGGGTAGCAGAAAGTTATCAAGTAACAGGAGAAAGTAAGTTCTTTACAATAAAAGTAAATGTATATGGAACAGATTCACATATCAATGTAAGTAGTATAAGTTTAAATAAAAACTCGCTTGTCTTAGATGAAGGAGAAAGCGAACAGTTAAGTGCAACAGTTCTACCAGATTATGCAACAAATAAAAGTGTAACATGGGCTTCATCTAACACAGATGTAGCAGTAGTAGATTCAAATGGTAATGTCACAGCACAGAGTATAAGTGGAACAACAGCGACTGCGACAATTACTGCACGAGATGCCAATGGCCATAGTGCAACATGTACAGTAACAGTCAATAAACCAGAGCCAACAGGTGTTGAGATAGAAGATAATATATTAGAACTAAATCTAATCGCACCAGGTGAGGCAAGTGGAGAGGTGGTAGAAGGAAGTAGTGCAATACTAGAAGCAGGAACGACCCCAGACAACGCTAACAGTAATGAGGTAGAGTGGACGACAAGTGATAGTGATGTATTAGATATTGAAAGGTATACAGAAAGCGTAGCAAGTGGAACAGGAAGTAGTAAAAGTGTGGTAGCAAACAAGGTAAAAGTAACTGCTAAAGGAGCAGGAAGTGCAACCTTAACAGTAAAGAGTGCGAGTAATCCAAGTGCAACAGCAAAATCAATAACAGTAACGATACAAGAACCAGAAACAACAGGGCTAACAATTGATAAACCAAATGTAACAATAGATAGAAATTCAAGTACAACAATAACAGCAACATTAAATCTATCAAACTCAAGAGATAAGACTATAACATGGAGTAGTAGTGATGCGACAAAAGCAAGTATAAGTTGTACAGGAGGAAGTACAAACTCAAGTGGAGAGATAGAGACAACATCTGCAACAGCAGTATGTACTGTTACAGGATTAGTAGCAGGAAGTACAATAATAACAGCACGAGATGCCAAAGGACATACTGCAACAAGTGTAGTGACAGTACAAAATGAATTAGCTTCATCAGTAAGTTTATCAAGTGATGCAGAAATAGAAGTAGGAGCAAGTCATATATTCCAAGCAAGTGTAACACCAAGTGATGCTAGAAATATATCCAGTATCACATGGAATAGTAGCAACACAACTGTTGCAAGTATACCACAGAATTGTAATGGAAGCACAGTTTGTGAGATAGAAGGATTAGACGAAGGAATAACAAATATAACAGTAACAATAGGAAGTTTAAGTGATACAAGTCAGTTAGATGTAATACCTTCAGGAGTACCAGCAACAGATTTTGCAGTAGGAGATTATGTACAAATGACACCAAGTTATGTAGGAAGTTATACTCCAACAACAGATAGTAGTAGTCCATACTATACAGGAACAACTAGTCCAGGAAGTGTAACACCAAGTGAGTTAACCAAATGGGTAGTAATAAAAAATGACGGAACAAATATAGAAATGGTATCATATTATGCTTCAAGTACCAAAATAACTTTTTATGATACAGATGGCTATCATAATTTAATTGCTGCATTAAATAAAATAGCTGAACAATATCAAAATAATACTTATACTAATGGTCATAGATATATTGGTTATATATCAGGGTTAGAAGAAGATTATGGTAATTATTCTAATTATGCTTTTCATGATGGTGGTACATATTATGTAACAGATATTAATTTAATAAAGGCAGCAGTAGATGTTAGAAAAGAATCAACTCTTGTAGCTACTAATCCTTCTGGTAGCGCTGAAGGTTATTGGTTAGCAGCAACAGCTTATCAAAATTCTAGTGGACCTTGGTATCAATATGGCAGGTATGTGTCAAGCTCCGGGGAAATATGCACTGCTACATTCTGTGCTTGTGCTGGTTATGGTCATTATTCTGTATCAAACAGTGTTCGCCCAATCCTTTCGTTAAAACCAACTGCAAAGGCAGAAGCATCAGGCGATGGAAGTGAAAATAATCCATGGGTGTTAGTAGAATAAAATACAAGTTAAGCTTGTATTTTCTTTTAATATACTGTAAAATTATGTAAGTAAGTTAATGAATGGGAGATGATTAGATGCTAGAAGTTAGAAATGTTAGTTTAAAATTTGGAACACGTACACTTTTTGAAGATGTTAATTTAAAGTTTCAAGATGGAGCTTGTTATGGACTTATTGGTGCTAATGGTGCTGGTAAATCAACTTTTTTAAAAGTATTAACTAAAGAAATAGATACTACAAAAGGTGAAGTGTATTTAGAAAAAGATAAAAGAATGTCTTTTTTAAGACAAGATCATTATATGTATGACGAAGTTACTGTCATTAATACAGTATTAATGGGAAATAAAAAATTATGGGATATAATAGAAGAAAAAAATAAATTATATGAAAAAACTGAATTTACTGAAGAAGAAGGAATGAGACTTGCAGAGCTTGAAAGTGAATTTTTAGATTTAGATGGTTGGAATCAGGAAAGTAATGCTGCAACACTTCTTAATAATTTGGGAATATCAACAGAGTATCATTATAGTTTAATGAAAGATATACCTGTAAAATTAAGAGTTAAAGTAATGCTTGCACAAGCGCTTTTTGATGAACCTGATGTACTACTTTTAGATGAACCAACAAACAGTTTAGATAATAAAGCGATAGAGTGGTTAGAAGAGTTTTTAATAGAATTTAAAAATACAGTTATTGTAGTTAGTCATGATAGACATTTCTTAAATAAAGTATGTACCCATATTGCTGATATTGATTTCGGCAAAATAAAACTTTATGTAGGTAATTATGATTTTTGGTATGAGTCAAGCGAGCTTTTACAAAAACAAATAAAAGAACAAAATAAAAAGAAAGAGGAAAAAATAAAAGAATTACAAGAATTTATTAGAAGATTCTCTGCTAATGCTTCTAAATCTAAACAAGCGACATCTAGAAAAAAATTATTAGACAATATTGTCTTAGAAGAATTAGTACCCTCATCTAGAAAATATCCTTTTATAGAATTTAAAATAGAAAAACCTCATGGTAAAGAAATATTAACTGTTGGTAAGTTAACTAAAAAAATAGATAATAAAGTAATCTTTGATAAAGTTAGTTTTAATGTTATGAAAGGTGATAAGATTTGTGTTATTTGTGATGATGATACTAAAAAAACTGCACTTTTCAATATGTTAATGGGTATTGATAAAGATTATAGTGGTGAAATAATTTGGGGTAAAACAATAGAAAAAAGTTATTTACCACAAGATAATAGTAGTTATTTTAAAGGTAAAGATAAAAATATTATGGAGTTTATTGGAGAAGATTATAATATAAAAGATGAAACAATTCTTAGAGGTTTTCTAGGTAGAATGTTATTTTCACATGATGATGTATTTAAGAAAGTAGATGTTTTATCAGGTGGAGAGAAACAAAGAGTTATGCTTTCTAAAATGATGTTAGCACAACCTAACTTTTTAATACTAGATGAGCCCACAAATCATTTAGATCTAGAAAGCATTACATCTTTAAATAAAAGTTTAGAAAAATTTACTGGTGAGGTTATATTTACATCTAGGGACCATGAACTTAATAGTACAGTTGCAAATAGAATAATAAAAATAAAAGATGATGGTAAAATAATAGATAGATATATGACATATGATGAATTTTTAGAAAAAGAAGAAAACTGATTTTTTTGAAATCAGTTTTTTAAATATTTTATATCAAACCATTGTATTTGTAATTAGTGTATAGTAAAATTGTATATGGAATGCTTGAAAAATAAGTGTTACCTCCAAAAAGGAGGGATAGTTGTAATGAAAAAAAATCTTATGATTTTTGCTTTATTATTAATTATCATTTTATTGATACTGTCATTGAAATAGCATAATATTAATACATCAAGAGGTTCGGTAAAATAAAGCACTTGCATCTTTTGATACAAGCGCTAAACCATGAAAATGAGGTAGCACTTGAACTGCAATCTTCAAATGTTCCTTTTATGTGCCTTAAATGAAGGCCGATTATGAGTTATTCATAGTCGTCATTTTACTTATACTTTTGTAGATTACTCTACATTTAAAATATAACATAACTTTTGTTTCTAATCAATAACTTTAATTAAATTTATATGTATATTTATGTTCGTTGCTATCACCATCAATGTTTAAAATAATGCCAACCATAAGCATATAGGAAAGCAGGCTTGATCCTCCATAGCTGATGAATGGAAGTGTAATACCTGTTATTGGAAATAAACCTATAGTCATTCCAATATTTTGAATTTGTTGAAATACTAGACAGGCTAAAATACCAACTAAAATATATTTATCAGGTAGTAATATTTTTTTATCAACTAATTTAACTAATTTTAAATCAAAATATAATATTAAAAGTACTAAGAGAACTGCAGCAATAAGTCCAAAATTGCTTGCAAATACTGCAAAGATAAAGTCAGTTCCAGATTCTGGAAAATAAAGTGGAGTTTTATTATATCCATGTCCAAATAATCCTGCTGAACCAATTGATGCTAAGGCATTTTCAAGTTGCATTCCTGTACCACTTTGCCAGTCCATAACACGATTTAATCTATAAAAAAGTTTAGTACCAAATATTTTCATAAATAAATCACTATTTAAAAAATATATTGACATTATAATCCCTGCAATACCAAAAATTATTGCAAATGAAATAATAAACCATCTTAATCTAATACCTGATGTAAACATCATAGCAAAGTATATTATTAAATACATTATAACAGATCCTGTATCAGGTTCTAGGAAAGTTAAAACTGATGGTATTAAAATAATAATAAAAGTTTTAGCAATAAATTTTACTTCATCATTAATAGTAGGTTTATCAAAACTACTTCTAAAATTATTAATCATTACTGCCAAAACCATCATAAGTATTACTTTCATAAATTCACTTGGTTGAAAACTACCAATTCCAGGTATTGTAAACCAGCATTTGCTATTATTAATGGGTGTTCCAAAAAATAAAAGCATCAGAAGTAAAAAACAAAAGATATAATATAATGTAAAGGCATTCCTATATAAATGATCATTTTTATAATGCATAATAATAAGTACAAGTATTGTACCAATACCATACCATGTAAGTTGTTTAAACATCAAATTTCCTAAATTGCTTGAAATATATGTTGAGGCACTTGATATAGTAATCAAACTTATTATGCCAAATAATATTATTGGAATTAAGATACCACCATCTATTTTTCTTATTTTTTTACTCATATAAATTATCTATCCTTTCATTATTATTATAATAAAATTAGCAATTTTTATTAATATAAATCATAAAATATTCTGAGGTGTTATATGAAAAAGTTACCTAATATTTATAAAAATGAAATTAATAAAAAAATAACTAATAACAATACAGTATATTATTGTACACCAAAAAAAGATTTTTTAGAAGAGAATTTAGAAAATCCATTAGTATTTTTAGAAAATTTATTTAAAGAAAAAGGATATATTTTTAATAAACCATTAATAATTAAAACAAAAGATAAAGAATTTGATACAGCGATAGTTAGAAAAACAGATAGGTATATATATACATTAACAGATGATATTATATTGATAGATAATATTATAAGTATAAGAAAAAAATAGAAATGCTGTAATATTTCTAATATAAAAGTTGGGCCTATAAGCTCAACTTTTATATTAGAAAAGAACTAACTAGTAGTTCTTAACATAAATCTAAAAATACATCATTATAACATTGTAGAGCACTAACACAATTTAAATCTATTGTGAAAAATTGATTTGTTGGTGTATAAGTAGTAGTACCTTCGGTAGTAGAAGGTATTAAAATTCTACATGTACAGCAACACTCATCTAAATTTTCAACTCTAAATACATTACTAGTTGATGTTGTACCATCTATTGTGTAATTTATATTCCATAATTCTCCAGTTTGGCAGTTATAAAAACTAACTGGTCTAGTATTATAGCAGACACATTCTGGAGTTGGTCCTAAAAATGGTTTATCACAACCAGCAGGGCAGTTTGTATCACAATTGTTATCTTGTAACATTAAAATACCATTTAAAATATCATAAAGACAGCATTTGTCATTATTTTCAGAACACATAAATTTTTCTCCTTTCTAACAAATATCTAGGGCAAGATCATCTAAGCAAGATATAGCACACATACATTTTAAATTAACAGTTATATAATTATTTGTAGCAGTTATTGTACCATCATTTTCTGTAAGTATTCTAAGTTTACAACAACAATTAGAGACTTTTTCAACTCTAAAAATATTGCTGGTTGCTTCTGCACCAGTACTATCTGTATAAGTAGCAGTGAAAAGTTCTCCATTTCTACCATATAAGTTTATTGGTCTAGTATTATAACAAACAGAATTTATACTAGGGCCTAAAAATGGCTTGCTACAACCTTCTTCACAAGAATCGTTATTAATGTTCTTTTGAAGAATTTCTATAACTTTTAAAATTTTTGCTATACAACAGCTTTCATTATTAACCATTATATCCACCTCTTTATCTACTAATAGTCTATTCATTAAATTTTTAATTGTGTAGGTATAATCCTAATTAATAATATGTAAAAATATTAATAAGTTTACAAAAATTATAGATGTTTTTGTCTAATTTTAAAAAGAGTAGTTTTGTTACTTGAAAAAAAAATGAATTAATGTTAATATAGTAGTATAAGTATAAAAGTAAGGTCGGTGTTTATATATGAAAAAAGACTTAAAAATAAATTTAATGTTTATAATGATACCGTTATTTTTAATGTTAGTTGTAGTAATAGGGGTAACTTATGCTTTATTTACACAAGATATTGAAACTGGTGAAGTTATAACATTAAAAACAGGAGAAAAATATGTAGGTATCTATGGTGAGGGTAAAGATAATATTTTACTTAATAAGGATTATACATTTACTATAGAAAATAGAGGTAATGTAGAAACTGGATATGAAGTTTATTTAGATAACACGACTGATATAGATTTAAAAGATATTACTTATACTATTTCAGGAGATGAGAGTAGTACAGGAACACTTGAAAGTGAAAAACTTTTAGTTGGTAATATTGATATAGATGAAAAAAAGACAATAAGTTTTAAAGTTTCATCAGATAAGTTTGGAGATTATGCTGGGATAATTAAAGTTAGAGCAAGTGACTATAAAGTAAATGAGCCTGAAGTAGTTAATGGTATGATACCAGTTACATTTGATGGAACAAATTGGATTAAAACAGATATAAAAAATACTAATAATGAATGGTATGATTATGCTTCAGGTAAATGGGCTAATGTTGTAACAATAAAAAATGTGGAAAAACGTGATACATATGGAAAAGCACAGAATGGTAAAAAAATAGAAATTGATGATATAAATTCATTCTTTGTATGGATACCAAGATATAGTTATACATTACAAGGTAATTTAGGATTACAACTTGATGGAGCATCAACTGTTTCAAAAGAAACTCCAGGAGCTTTTGATATTAAATTTGTAAGTAAAAATGTAACAGATACAGGTAAAGGAAGTTATACAGGCTTTAAAGCAGATGAGTATTATACTCCAGTTGGTTTCTGTTCAGGTGCAACATGTACTACTTCAAGAAGTGATGCTGCAAATGTTGAACTTGATGGAATATGGGTTTCAAAATTTGAACTTACTGGAAGTAGTGATGAACCATCTAGTATACCAAATGTAGAAAGTTTAAGAAATTTAAATGTATCATCATTATTTAATGTTATTGCAAATAATATGAATGGTGAAAGAGCTACTACATTATATGGATTTAGTGGTAATAATTATAATTCACATATGGTAAAAAATAGTGAATGGAGTTTACTATCATATTTAACACAATCTAAATATGGTAAATATGGTAATGATAAATATGATGGTGTAAATAAAGAAGTATATCAAAATAAATCAGAAAACTATATTACAGGATGTAGTACTGGAGTACCAAGTAATGATGTAGCAAATTATGAATGTACATATAGATATGGTGTAGATGGATCGGGAACAGGTGCTAGTTCTACAGGAACAATATATGGAGTATATGACCTGTCAGGTGGAGCAGATGAATATGTAATGGCTAATCTTAATAACATAAGTGGAGCAGCAAGTGATGAAACTTCAGGCTTTAATGGTAATAATAATGATAATTCAACTACTACAGGTACACCATTTCCATCATTAAATTACATAGATAATTATCAAACAATTGATGCTACAACAGCATGTGGTAACACAATGTGTAAAGGACAAAATTTAATTTATACTAAAAATTGGTATAATGATAATATAGAATTTGTAACAAATGAAAAAGCTTGGTTAACAAGAGGAGCAAGTTACAAAACAGGAAAAGAAGCAGGAATATTTAATGTATCATCATCTAGTGGTAAAGCAAAAGCTGATACAGGAACAAGAGCTGTTATAATAGCATGGTAAAGACGAATTGTTCGTCTTTTTTTTGTTTTATTACGAAAAAGTGTCATAAACGGCAAAAATTCGTAATGGAGGTATAATTTATGGAAATAAAGAGAGATTACTATTTAAATAAATTAATAGAAAAAAAAGGTAATAGTCTTGAATTATAATAAAGATATTTAATTAAAGAAAAGATAACTAATTGTGATCAGTTAGTTATCTTTTTTTTTTGTTTTAGATACTCTATCAATTTTTTGATTATCAATTCTTCCACATAAATAATCCATAGATACATTATGAAATTGTGCTATAGCAAGTAATTTAAAGACAGTAGGTTTATTTATTCCAATTTCATAATTAGAATATGTTTTTTGATAAAAACCTACTTTATTACCTAAAGCTGTTTGTGATAAATGTTTTTCTTTTCTAAGTTTTTTTAATCTTGTTTTTAATTTATCATAATCTATATTTAATTTTTTAGTAATTATTGTTCTTTTATTAGATAAGTTTAGAATGTAGTCAAATGTTGTATGAAAAAAGTTAGCAATTTCATTCATTTTTTCTAGAGGTATATCACCTCTATTTCTTTCATAATTTGAATAAGTGTCTTTATTCATATTTAATATATTAGCCATTTCATATTGTTTAAGGTCAAGTTCTTCTCTTAAACTCCTAATTCTTATATCACTTTTATTATATTTTTTTATTTCAATCATTTAACATCACTCAGCATATATTATAAAATATTTTTTAATTTATATTGCTTTTGCGGTATATATAGGCTATAATAATATATATATGGATAAAATGATGAAATAATTCGACATCATTTGATATTGATATTAGATATAATAAGAAAGATAAAAAGGTTTTAAAGAGGTGTGAAAATGAAAAAAGAAAAAATGACTAGAAAAAACACGATATTTTTAATATTTGATATTATTGTTTTGGTCATAGTGTTGTCAATAGCATATGGAGCATTTAGTTATGCAAAACCAGGAACAAAAGTAAATAAAATAATTGCAGGTGCTATTACTATGAGCTATACTGAAGGGTCCAATAAAATAAGTATAGTTAATGCAACACCAATGAGCGATGCATCAGGTGAGGCAATGAACGGAGAAGGAGAATATTTTGATTTTACAATATCAACCAATATGACAACATCACAACCAATAAGTTATGAAGTAACAGCAGAACGAGATAATGATTCAACACTTGGAAATGATGAAGTAAGACTTTATTTAGAAAAATATGAAACAGATAGTGAAGTAGCAAGTGGAGAAGCAATTGAATATGAAGAAGTTTTTTCGCCTAAAGCATATACACCAATAGATAGTGAAAATGCAACAGGAGAAGATGAAATGGGCGCCAAAAACACTGAGATGTTATTAGATACAGGAGAAATAACAACAGATAAAACAGTGTATTATAGACTACGTATGTGGGTAGCAGAAGATTATACTCATACACAGGATTCTAATACCTTTGAAGCTACAGTAAATGTCTATGGAAAAGATGTAGCAGTTGAGGGAGCAAATGGAATAACTTTATCAAAATCATCACTTACAATGCAAAAAGGAGAGACAAAACAAATAAGTGCTACTATAACACCAGCAAGTGCAAAGAATAAAAATTTGATATGGACATCCCTAAATCCAAGTGTAGCTAAAGTAGATAGTGAAGGAAATATTACTGCAGTATTAACAGGAACAGCCAGAATTAAAGTACAAACTTCAGATAAATCTAAGTTTGCAGAATGTGTTGTAACAGTAGTTGATGCTGATGCTGAAAGTGTAAGTTTAAATACAGAAAGTGTAACTTTAGTTAGAGGAAGTACAAATCAGTTAACAGCAACAGTCCTACCAGTAGACGCTAGTGATAAAAGTGTAACATGGAGTAGTGGAAGTAATGGAATAGCGACAGTATCATCAACAGGACTTGTGACAGCAGTAGGAATAGGTGTAACAACAATAACTGTGGAAACAGTAAATGGAAAAACTGCAGAGTGTGAGGTAACAGTAGTAGCCCCATCAGTAGACACCATAACAATAAGTGGAGCGAATACAGTGGATATAGGAACAACCACTCAATTAAGTATAGCTAATGCCAGTGGAGAAACAACAGGAGAAGTAAGTAGCTTAGATTTGGTATGGAGTAGTAGTGATACAACAAAAGCTACAGTATCATCAAATGGATTAGTAACTGGAATAGGAGCAGGAAGTGTAACAATAACAGCAAGTGTTAAGGAATATCCAGATATCTATACAACTAAGACTATTACAGTACAAAAACCAGAAATAAGAGAAATAACAATGAGTAGTGATACAACAATAAATACGGGGAATACAACAATATTTATGATAGCATTAAATCCTGCGGATGTCAGAAATAAAGCAGATATTGTATGGACAAGTAGTAATACAAGTGTAGCAACAATACCACAAGAATGTGCGGGACAAACTTACTGTGAGATAGAGGGATTAACAGAAGGAAGTACCACAATCACAGCACGAACTACCAATGCTATATATGATACAGCAACTCTAACAGTTGAAAGTGCCCCTGAAATTATTAGTTATATAGTAGATGTAGTAAAAACAAATGCAATTTTACTTTCTTCAACATCATCTGATACAAATCCAATATATTATTATAATGGTAATGCAAGCACAACGAATAATAATATAATATTTGGAGGTTATTGTTGGAAGATAATAAGAACAACAGAAACTGGTGGAATAAAAATGATATATAATGGAACACCAAGTAATGGAGAATGTAGTACTACAACAGGTGCTAGTACACAAATAGGAACAAGTAGATATAATGATACATATAACTCAACAGCGTATGATTCAACTGCAAAAACAGAAGTAGATAATTGGTATAGTAGTAATTTATATACAAATTATGATAGTTATTTAGAGCCTACTGAATATTGTGGAGATACATTAGATACAAGTAATCCATTATCAAATTGTACCGATAGTTATAATTTAAAAGTAGGATTAATAAATGCAGACGAAGTATTTTTAGCAGGACTTGATACAACAAATACTAATACTACAAACTATTTATACACAGGAGAGCAATACTGGACTATGAGTGCTGGAACCGGAACTTCAAGTCAAAGTATAAGTTTTTCAAAAAGTGGATCAGATTATAAAAATGGAACATACACTGGAACAGGAATTTCAAACAATACATTAACAACAAATACAAGTGGAATAATAGTAAATAGCAATAATGGTACCTACTATGGTACAGGTAATATATCTTCTTGTATGAATACTTATGGAGGAAATTATGTAAGCACTAGGTGTTGCATCGATTACTCCGACTGCATAGCTTGTGCTTACCGTCCCTACGCATCTAATTGCTATCACCCTAACGCCGGTGGCTTGTCTAGTTCGTACGATGAGTCAGTTTCCGGTTCTTCGCTAGGACTTCGCCCAGTTATCTCATTACGTGGATACTTTCCTTCTTCTGGAAAAGGTACTTCAACGCAACCTTATGTTTTGTTTCAAGGACTATAAAATGATATTATAGTTAGTATCTCCATCAAAGGAGATACCTTAATACTAGGCAGGTGTTAGTCTGCTTAGTATTAGGGTTACATTTTACAAATTAAAACTTTATGACCTCGTTTTAATTTCTACTCACACTTCGTGTAACTCTAAAATTTGAAATAGGTTTTTCCTATTTCTTTTCTTTTGTTTTTGTGATAAAATATTATTAAATAAAGGAGTTGATAAAATGAATGGACTTGCTACTGAGGAACAAAATATAAAAAAAGATTATACTAAATTAATTATTGTAATATTAATTATTTTATTAGTTGGTGGTATATCTTTTGGTGTTTATAAATATGTGGAGTATAAAAAAGAACAAGATAGAAAAGAAAAAGAAAGAATTAAAAAATTAAATCCTTTAAATGATGAATTACAAGATTTATATGGTTTTGGTGTTAGAGATAATTATATAGTTGCTATTAAAAAAGATGGTACTTTGCTAAATATATATAATTTATTACAGGGAACTGGTATCTTTGGAGATTTTAAAAATTTCTTTTATAATAATAAAAAATTATATTTAATATTTAGTGATAATAATATTTATAGTATTAATCTTGCTAAGGGTAATAAGATATATGAACTTGAAAAAGATAAGGTGCTTGATAAAGTAAATTGTCTTAATAATAGTAGTGGTTTAACATCAGATCTTGCTTTTTCTAATAATACAATGTATACTAATAACTCATCTTGTGCATTAACTATGATTAAAAAAGATTCTAAAACTAAAAAAGAAGTTATTTCATTAATAAAAACTTATAATACTCCAGGTGTTGATATTGAATATAATAATGGATTATTATTTACTAAAGCAGATAATAAAATAGAGGTGTATGATATCAAAAATAAAAATACTGTTGTTGTTGCAGATAATATAAATAGTGATATTCCTATTGTTTAAAAAAATAATATCTTGTTATATACAAATATTGTTGATGGTAAAACTAAATATATAGGTTATAATATTAAGAGTAAAGCCAGTAGTGATATAAAAGATTCAGATGAATTAATAATTTATAATAATAGTTTTATTTATATTGATCAAGATGGTGTTCATTTAATTAGTAATAATAAAGATAATGTTATTTATAATATT
>JAZUAY010000026.1:0-3276 GCA_045638205.1 Bacilli bacterium | reverse complement strand
TTTTTTTCTTTTTCATCTACAAATAAATTTTCTTGTACTCCTAAAAGTACTAAGATATTGTTGTAATATAATATTTTTTCTTTATCCATCAAATCAATAGCTTCTAAATATTTTATTACTATTAATTTAAATAAACTATCTCCATCTCTATTTTTTATATTAACAAGCTTTTTAGAATCATTGAAAACACTTGCTAAATAATTAATATTATCAATACCATTTATGACATAATCAACAAAATCATAAACACTTGATTCTTCATTATTAAATTTATCATATATCTTATCAATACTATTTATCATATTTTTTAAATCTGCATATACTCTTTCGTCTGCATTCTCCATTTTTCTATATATTTCATCATATATTTTTTTAAATCTTTTGTTAATACTTTTTCTATTAATATTAGGTTTTATCATTAAATATTCTTCTAAATAATTAATTAACTCTAAAATTTTAGTAAGATTTTCTTCATAATAAAAGATAGAGTCTCTTAATAATTTCTCATAATATTTAATGAAAGATGACTCGCGCATGTTTTTAGCCTTGTATTTAACTTCCTCCATATTTATTACTACCTTATTACTAACTCTACCCATTTTTATTCCCTCCTATTTTTTGTAACTAATGATATTTTAACTGATTGCTGTTTAATTCGCTCAATTATTCTTCTAGCTTTAACCGCTTCTTTGCCATTTGCAGTATTTGATAAATGTTCTTCTAACTCTTTTAAATCAAAGTTAGAAGTAAAGAATGTAGGCAGTAGTTCATCCATTCGGTACTGTAGTATAGGTGATAAAATCTCATCACGATTCCATCCACTACAATTTTCAGCACCTATATCATCAATTAAAAGAATAGGACTTCTTTTAACATATTCGATTTTTTCATCATAATTATCTTTAAATGAGGCTTTTAAATTTCTTAAAAATTCTGGATAATATACTATGCAACTTTTTATATTAATTTTAGCAAGTTCATTAAAAAGTGCTGCTATCATATATGTCTTGCCACTTCCAAATGATCCAGTTAAAAATATGCCTTTTGGTTTTTCTCCTTTTTTATATTCATCAACAAATTTTTTAAAATATTTTATTACTGGTTCACGTTTTTTGTCATCTTTATAAAGTTCTTTAAATGAAGCATTTCTTATTTTTTGTGGTACTTCATAATATGTTATATTTTCTAAGCTTTCAACATAATCCACACATTTTGAACATGGAACATATTCAAAAGTTATTGAGTTATCACCTTCAATTGGTGTTAATAAATAGCCTTTAACTTTATTTAAACATGAAAAATAACTTTTACACTTACGACAATTCTTGCGCATTTCAACAGCATCTTGAAGTATAAAAGTATATTTATATAGTTTATCTAATTCTATTTCTAAACTATAAACATAGTTTTTAAAATCTTTATCTTTACAGGCTTTTATAAATTCATCTTTAAAGTTAATGTGGTGTTTTTCTAATACTAAATCACTTAAATTTTTAAGTTGCATTCCCTTCACCACCTTTAATACAATTTTAACTTAAAAATTAAAAAAAGTAAATAAGAAAGAAAAAAATATCCTATAAAAATAAGATATTTAAAATAATCACTTATAATTTTTAATTTTTTTTAAAATTTTATCAGCAATATCATTTGCTTTTTGTTGTGTATTTTTTTTATTCTTGAACTTATACTCTAAAACAATTTTTTTAAAAATATCATTCCACTCCCCAGGCTTATACTCTCCAGCATATGCAGAAGGAACTGGAAATATATTATAAATATTTCCCATAAATTGTGCAACATCAGTTAAACGATAAAAAACTGTATAGATATAGTATGGCATACCTTTATCGTAATAACCAGTTGACAAATTAAATTCTTCATTATATTTTTCAACACAAGTAACAGAAATTCCATTTTTCTTCAAATCATAATTTAACTCATCAAATAAAATATCATTACTCTTACACTCAAGATAATATTTAAAATATTCTTCCATTCCAAGCATGTGATTTTCTAAACTTTTCTTTCGAGCTGCTTCTATTCTTCTTTTTTCTAAAATACTATCAATCTGCTGATAAATAACTTCAATAACATCTTTCCATCTACCATCTATAATCTGACCTTCACGATTAACTATATTGTATGACAATACCTCTGTACCATCAACAGATATTCGAACTAAACCATTAACTATATCATTTTTATAATAACTTATTTGCAATTGATCATATTTATACTCATAACCAATTTCTTCATCATTATAATATCCTTGTTTAATAAGTGGATGACCAATATTTTTAGCAATAGCTATTGACTTTCTAGCTATATCATAAGTTGAGTCATAATAATTATTATTTTTTGACACATTAATCACTCCTATTTGGCATATATTATATACTTAAAGTATTAGAAAGTCAACAACAAAATCAACGATTATCTTAACTTATAAGGCTAATTATTTCATTATAATAATTCATACTTTTCCATCTATTCCATAATTTACCTCACCTAATGTAAAATTAAATTCAACAGTACCTAACTCTTTAGTAGAATATTTTGTAACATTAAACTTTTTAAGTCTTTCTAAAGTCTCAATATTTGGATGATTAAATTTATTGTTTTTTCCAGCACTTATTAAAACAATTTTTGGTTTTACTATATTTAAAAATTCTTCACTACTACTATATTTACTACCGTGATGACCAAGTTTTAATATATCAACTTCTCCTATTTCATAATTTTTTAAAAGATATTTCTCAGTATTAAAATTAGCATCTCCCATAAATAACATTTTAGTATTGTTATAATCTACTTTTAAAACTATACTACTACTATTTTCATCACCTAAATCATTTCCCATTGAATAGAATTTAAACTTACCTACAAAAAATTCCATATCACTATAACAAGTATAAGTATTTTTAAAACTTTTACTAATCTTCTTCTCTAAATAATTTTTACTACCTTGATTCATAAATACTTTTTCAACTTTAAAACCATTAATTAAATTAATCGCTTCTCCTAAATGATCAAAATCTCCGTGTGTTAAGATAAGTCCGTCTATTTTTTTAATACCCTTACTTTTTAAATATGGTATGGTAATATTTTTAACAAGAGAGTTTTTTTCTCTTTTTTTCCATCCTTTACTAAAATCCATAACACCTCCTGTATCAATCATTACTGTTTTGTTATCACTATGAATTATAAAACTATCTCCCTGTCCTATATCAAGCATTGTTATAAAATCTTTATCAAAAATATTATAATAATTATAAT